>JAUSNM010000023.1 GCA_030645535.1 Gallionella sp.
TGGCCAAATTGCTGGGCGTCTTGAGTCTGCAGGCTTTGCCGCGGCGCCTGACGCTTGATTTCAGGGACGTCTTCAGTGACGGTTTCTCTTTTGACTTTGTGCGCGGTGATATCACCATCGAACAAGGCGTGGCCAGAACCAACAACTTGCAGATGAAAGGGGTCAACGCTGCAGTGCTGATGGAGGGACAGGCCGACATTGAAAAGGAGACCCAGGACCTGAAAGTGGTCGTGGTGCCGGAGATCAACGCCGGCACCGCATCGCTGATTGCCTCGGTCATCAACCCGGCCATCGGCATCGGCACCTTTTTGGCCCAGTTGTTTTTTCGCCAGCCACTGACCGAAGCCGCCACGCAGGAGTTTCACATTGATGGCAGCTGGGCCGACCCCCGGATTACCCGGGTGCAACGCAAGACAGGACGAACGAATGCCCCGCCGCGTTGATGCTCATGGGCTGATGCTACCCAACAAGGCCGGCGGCGATCATATTTTTTCAACCGAAGATCTTTTCTCTGGCGCGGCAGCATCGTCGGCCGTTGGCGCCGCGGGCAATTCACCCCTGTGGCGCCCCGAAAACATGGTCCACCAGACAATCAGCACCAGCAGCAGCAGGGCCCCCAATGCTTCCAGCACGAGCAAACTCATGAATCGAATCCTTTTTACCGTCTTGAATGGCTGGATTGTAGGCATGCTGGTTGCGTGCAGCAGCGCCCCAATACGGCCTGTGCATTCAACCGCGCCCACTGCAGTGGTGGCGCCGTCTCTCAGCGATCCTGCCGATGAGACCGGGCCCTTGCCCGCGGCCATCGTCCGTTCTAAGAGCCGCTGGACGGCTGTGCCTTGGGCGGAATTGCCGGGATTCGAGGACGACACCCTGTTTGAGGCCTGGAACGCCTGGATCAAAAGCTGCGAGCGCCCGGGGCCGGTGTTTGCGCCTTTGTGCAGCGAAGTGCGGCGCTTGAGCATTGGCGACGAGCCCCAGCGCCGGGCCTGGCTGCGCGAGCGGCTGCAACCCTACCGGGTCGACACCTTGGCGGGCGAGACCGAGGGCTTGTTGACCGCTTATTTCGAGCCGGTGCTGGACGCCGCGCGCAGCGCCAGTGCCGAGTTCAGCGTGCCCCTCTACCAGCCGCCCCTGGGCCTGGCGCAAAACCTGCCCTGGTACACACGCCAGCAGATTGACAGCTCGGCGCAGGTACAAGCGACCCTGAAAGGCCGAGAAATCGTGTTTCTGGCCAACCCGGTCGACGCCCTGGTGCTGCAGATTCAGGGTTCCGGTCGGGTGCGCATCAGCCAGCCTGACGGCAGCCAGACGCTGGTGCGGCTGGCCTACGCAGGCTCCAATGGGCAACCCTACAAAAGCGTGGGCCGCTGGCTACTCGATCAGGGCGCGGTGCGCGACGCCTCCTGGCCGGCGATCAAGGCCTGGCTGGCGCAAAACCCCAGTCGCCTCAATGAGTTGTTGTGGAGCAATCCGCGCACGGTTTTTTTTCGCGAAGAGGCGATGTCGGCGCTGGACGCCGCCTGGGGCCCCAAGGGCGCGCAGGGTGTGGCGCTGACGCCCGGACGCTCGATTGCGGTCGATCCGGGCAGCATTCCCTATGGCACGCCGG
>JAUSNM010000033.1 GCA_030645535.1 Gallionella sp.
GTGATCCGCCGCATCCATCAGGTTAAAGAGGCGCTAAAGGGAAAAATAAAACTGGTCTATCTGGAAGACTACGGCATTGAACTTGCGAAACTGCTTACCGCAGGCGTGGATCTGTGGCTCAACACGCCGCAGCCACCACTCGAAGCCTCAGGCACCAGCGGCATGAAAGCCGCCGTCAACGGCGTGCCCTCGTTCAGCATACTGGACGGCTGGTGGGTCGAAGGCTGCATCGAAGGCGTGACCGGCTGGGCGATAGGCGCAGACAATGATGCCGCCATGGGCAGCCGCGATTCCCGCGCCGAGGATGCCCAGGCGCTCTACAACAAGCTTGAGATGATCATCCTGCCCATGTACTGCCACGAGCCTGACCGCTATGCCGAAGTGATGCGCCATGCGATTGCGCTCAACGCATCGTTCTTCAACACCGAGCGGATGCTCTCTCAATACATCACCCGAGCCTATTTCAAGTGAAGACAACCGTGGCGGAATATCAATGGGGTAAGAATAAAACCAGTACATTTCGGGTCGGGTTCTGCACCCGGCCAGAGACTGCTATCCGGAGACCGGAAAAAATTGTCGCGATCGCAAAGCTTCAACGACTGGTTCATGACTGACGATATTGCATCGTCGCAGTCGGCAAGGTGCCAGTTGCAGACATGCGCGGCTACCCGTAATCTCATTCACCTGTGAAAGCTCCAAATTGGAGGGCAATACCGGTTCCATTTACATGGCGTAGCGACGACTTGCGCGCTTACCTGGCCAAAGCCGCAGGCTGATCGGTCCAATAACTATTAGCCCCCAATGCACACACCAACCAAGCTCATATTTCTGCCCGGTGCTGCCGGAAGCCCGAACTTCTGGCGGCCGGTCTCCGGTCTGCTGGCGCATCCTGCCTCGCGCACGTTGCTGGGCTGGCCCGGGTTCGGCCATGTGCCTGCCGATCCCGATGTGCGCGGCATGAAAGACCTCGTGGCCCTGGTCCTCAAAGAAATGGATCAGCCCTGTGCGCTGATCGCGCAGTCGATGGGTGGTGTCATTGCCGTGCAGGCGGCGCTTAAGCACCCGGAGCTGCTTACGCACCTCGTGCTCGCAGTCACCTCGGGCGGCGTGGATATGTCCGCCCTGCATGCGGAGGACTGGCGCCCGTCGTTTTGGGCGGCCAACCCGGCGGCTCCGCCGTGGTTCGCTGATTACCACGAGGATTTGTCCGGCCGCATCGACTCCATTCGCGTGCCAACATTGCTGCTGTGGGGCGATGCCGACCCCATCAGCCCCGTGGCAGTGGGCACGTATTTGCAGAAGCTGCTTCCCCGTGGCAGCCTGCGTGTGCTGCACGGCGGCAAGCACGACCTTGTCGTCAAGCTTGCGCCGGACGTTGCGCGGCTGATTGATGAGCATCTTAGGAATGTAACCTGAACCAGGCGGGTTGCCCGTTAACGGTGGAACAGCGGACACCGCCGGGTAGCATGCCGAACGGGCAAGGGTCGGCCAAAACGAATATTTCCCTCCTGCGCAGGCTCGTTTGCTCTTCTCTCTCGACTTGATGCGCTCCTTAGCCAGTTTATGTAAACTACACGTTTTTTAGGAAGCAAGTTCCAATGGAAAACACCCCCACTCTTCAGGCAGATGACGCTGCCGAGCGCATCGTTCGACATTTCCAGGCTAATGGATTTGCCGGCATATCGGAGGCTCTCATTATTCGGATACGTCTGAGGGAGGGCGATCGGACGGAAGTTGATGCAGCATTCGAAGCCGCGTTGGATCAAGAGGAAATGCCCCCCGTACACCAGTGTTTCGAGATCCACCCCTTCGGGCATTTCTCGGATTTCCGCAGCTTTACTGAGGCGAAGTCAGCCATTCAATCGGACTTTACCGTAGGCCTTCGCATTGAGGTTCCAAGAGTATTCTTCGATCCGGCTCCTGTCGTGATTGATGATGCCTTAGCGAGCGGCACTAAATACGATGTGATGATGAAACTCAGAGACAACGTCGACGGGTACGCTATTGGCATTCTGCTGAATGATCCGGATGCCTCGTTCCTCGACTATATCGGAACCCATCACGGAAACGATTGGCAAAAGATCATGGGCGAATTCGAAATCACCACCCTGTCCTTAGATTCTGAAATTGATCTGCTCTGACCGATACGATCACAAGCCGATATCTGTTTGGCTAATCGAATATCACCGTTGTTTCGACGGCAGCTGGTGATGGCCGGCTGCTATGCGGCGATCTGAATAACTGACTCGAATAAAAATCGCCAAGGGCAGCCAACTGAATCAGATTTCCCAAGAGCGACCGCCTGTGAGCGGATGCTGGTTTCAACTGCCGAAAGCCGCCGCCAGGGCTGCAATCATGTAAGCGTGGTCATTGACACCTGCGCTCTCTCGCGCGCTATGCATCGCCCACATGGGCGAGCCGACGTCCACGCTGGCAACGCCCAGCTGTGCCGCCACCATGGGACCGATGGTACTGCCGCACCCCAGGTCGCTGCGATGCGCGTACTGCTGGTATGGCACCCCGGCCTTCTCGCAAAGCCCCATGAAGCGGGCCGCCGTTTCCGCGTTGGTGGTGTAGCGCTGGTTGACGTTGGTCTTGATGACCGGCCCGCCGTTCACCATCACTTTGTGGTCAGGTTCATAGGCCGCCGGAAAATTCGGATTGTAGGCATGGGCCATGTCGGCGCTGATGAAGAAACTGCGGGCCATCGCACGGCGCCTGTCCTCCTCGTCCAGCTCCGCCTGTAAACCGATGCGGGTCAGCACGTCGGCAATGAAACTGCCGCCGGCCCCGCTGGCGCTCTCGCTGCCGACCTCCTCGTGGTCGAAGAAGGCCGCCACACAGGTGGCCGTCGGCTGCCCGGTCGCAATCAGTGCAGTGAGGGCAGCATGTAAGGACGCCAGATTGTCCAACTGACTGTCGGCAATAAACTCTTCGTTCGCGCCCCACAGGCAGCCCTTCTGCACGTCATAGACGGCCAGCTCCCAGCTCAGCAGGTCTGCCGCCTCCGCCTGCACGGCATCGGCCAACAGCCGGCGCAAGTGTGCCTCGGCGTCGTCTCCTTTGCCAAGCTGCCCCAGAATCAACGGCAGTTCGGTCTGTTTGTTGAGCTTCAGACCCTGTTCATTCACTTCCCGGTTCATGTGGATCGCCAGGTTTGGCAGTCGCAGCAGCGCTCGGTCGAAGCTGAGCAGCCGCGTTTCCTGATTCGTCCCGCGGCGCAACACGACGCGCCCGGCCAGGCTCAAGTCCCGGTCGGTGAACGTGGCCAGTATTGGTCCGCCATAAACTTCAACCCCCAGGCGCGCAAGGCCATCGCCGGCCAGGGCCGCCCTCGGCTTGAGCCTTAACCCCGGAGAATCGGTATGGGCACCGACAATGCGAAAGCCGGTTTCCGCCAACGGCTGACTGCCCGGCACGAATGCAATCATCGACGCACCACCGCGCACTACGTAATAGCGCCCACCCGCTGCCAGTTGCCACCGCCCTCCCTCATCAAGGCGGGTGAAACCGTGCGCCAGCAGGCGCTCCTCGGCACTCGCCACTGCGTGCCAGGGACTTGGGCTGGCGTCGATGAAGTCGATCAGTTCACGGGCGAAGGTTCGGGCTTGGGTGATCACAGGCATAGCGGGTACAGTGAAAGTTAATGTAGGGGGAAGTATACAAGATGAGATACGCCTGGCGCGCGACCTCTTCGAACTGTCCTTGATGCCGATACTGAATTGCCCCAAAGCTGATGACGCAGTGCGGCGGTAATTACCATAACCTACACCTGCGATTGAGGGTGTCCTGAATTTTGCATAAATCGCCTTCAGTGCGATTGCATCGTTTGTAGTGCCATTTTTTACGAATTTTTTCCTGTATAAATTCTGCCATATCAAATAGTTGCTGAGATATTCGCCCTATTTATGCAATATTCAGGCTGGCGTTATTAAGGTAACATCCTTAATCAGTCCAATTACGCCCCCGCCCGATGTCACAATCCCCGCATTCTCCATCTTTTGATCCTTCTGAAAGCGCATCAGCGCAGCAAACTGATTTGCGTTCAATCGGCCGTCTGTTTCCCTATCTGTGGGAGTTTCGCGGACGGGTTTTGCTGTCGCTGGCCCTGTTGCTGGGTGCCAAGTTAGCTTCAGTGACCGTACCACTGGTACTAAAAGAAATCATCGACTCGCTGGGCAAGTCTCAGGCCAGCCTGGTTTTACCACTGACCCTGATCATCGCTTACGGGATATTGCGTTTTTCCAGTACCACCTTCGCCGATCTGCGCGATGTGGTGTTTGCCAAGGTAACCCAGCGTGCCATGCGCCGCGTAAGCATGGCGGTCTTCCAGCACTTACACGCCCTGTCCCTGCGTTTTCATCTGGAGCGCCAGACAGGCGGAATCACACGCGACATTGAACGCGGTTCCAAAGCAATCTCCAGCCTGGTGGGATTTTTGCTGTTTCGCATCACACCCACTGTGCTGGAAATACTGATGGTGGCAGTCATTCTGTTCGTCAAGCTGGATTGGGTGTTCGGACTGATCACGCTGGTGACGCTGGCTGCATACATCGGTTTTACAGTCACCATTACCGACTGGCGCACTCAGTTTGTGCGCCGCGCCAACACGCTGGACTCAGAGGCCTATGGCCGTGCCATCGACAGCCTGTTGAATTATGAAACGGTGAAATATTTTGGTAACGAGCGATATGAGGCAGCACGTTACGACAACAGTCTGGCGGAGTGGGAAGAAGTCGCTTTGCAATCGCAGCGTTCACTCGGGCTTCTGAATGCGGCACAGGCCGGCACGATCGCGATCGGCGTCACACTGATGATCATACGTGCAGCAAACGGCGTGCTTGAAGGCACCCTCACACTGGGCGACTTGGTGATGGTCAACGCCTTTCTGTTGCAAATGTTCCAGCCTTTAAGTTTTCTGGGGGTGATGTACCGCCAGATCAAACAATCTGTCACTGACGTAGAGCGCATGTTTACCTTGTTGCTGCGCCCGAGGGAAATTGAAGATGCACCCGATGCCGGCAAGTTATCCGTGCACGGTGGTGAAGTTACGTTCGAACATGTCAATTTTTCCTACAACGCCGATCGTCCTATTCTGCATGATGTGAGTTTCACGATACCGGCCGGTAAAACCCTGGCCGTAGTGGGTACGAGTGGTGCAGGAAAATCAACTTTGGCCCGTTTACTGTTTCGCTTTTATGACGTCAATGAAGGCAGCATCCTGATAGATGGTCAGGACATACGGCGCGTTACTCAGGAAAGTCTGCGTGCAGCCATCGGCGTGGTGCCACAGGATACGGTGTTATTCAACGACAGCATTTACTACAACATTGCTTATGGCAGGCCCAGCGCCACACGCGATGAAGTGATCGACGCTGCCCGCGCCGCGCATATCCTGACGTTTATCGTATCCTTGCCGCAAGGCTGGGAAACGATAGTAGGTGAAAGAGGCCTTAAACTTTCCGGCGGCGAAAAACAACGCGTCGCCATCGCACGCACTTTGCTGAAAAATCCGGCAATTCTGATTCTCGACGAAGCCACCTCCGCACTCGATACAAAAACCGAAAAAGCCATACAGGCCGAACTGCTGGAAATTGCTAAAAATCGCACCAGCCTGATCATCGCTCACCGCTTGTCCACCGTGGTGGAAGCCGATGAAATACTGGTGATCGAAGCCGGACGCATAGTCGAGCGCGGGCGACATACTGAATTGCTGGCACAAAACGGTGTGTACGCACTGATGTGGGCGATGCAGCAACAGGCGGAAGAAGAAAAGCGGGTGGACTTCCCAGACACGCCCGGCGGGCAGCCTGCGGCAGCCGCTGATTAGCGCCGTTGACCGACCGCTTTGCGGAAAAACCAAAGGCAGGTTTGTTTCGTTGCTGCACGTGCCCGGTGACTTCTTCAGGGCAGGCAGTTAGCGCAGACGATCAGGTAATCAGGTAATCAGGTAATCAGCGTTCAAGCTTCATGTTCACGGTATCCAAACAGCATGGGAAATTACGGCGGCATCACGGATTGCTTTTCGGGACGACGACGATGCCGCCGAGCTTCTTGCGCAACTCGAGCGGCCTGGCTATCCCGCGCAGCGGCTCCAGGGATGCACCCGTACCGACGACCGTGACGTCGCCATAGTTAAGGATGCGGCCCGTCAGGCTCTGGTTAACATGCAGACTCTCCACCTTGTTGAGGTTCATCTCGACCGTGTCGCGCGACAAGAGTCCGCGCTTCGTGATAATTCGCCTGTCGGTCAGGACCAGTTCAGTGGTTTGTCGCCGGATGACCGCGAAAAGTATCACGGCGATGCCTGCCACCAGCGGTATCGCATCCATAGCAAGCGACGCACCTGTGTGGTTCTCGGTGGCGATGTAAGCGCCGGGAGCCGCCAGCAGGACGATGCCGCCTGCGAGGTAAGATGTGAAAAACTTCCAATGGGAAACAGAAGCGCGGTAGACGATTCGTTCCCCCTCAGCTAATACAGAATCAACGTAGGAACTCATGGTCTCCCCTTTGGTATAGCGCAGCGATTATGCGTAGCTCGAAGTTTATACTTAATCGCTGTTGGATCAAACGCATTGACTGCAGTTTACCGGATGGTCGCGCCGCCATCGACCGTGATGATTGCGCCTGGCATCAGGCTGCCGCTGAATAAATAATTACGGACATGTTTGATGCCTGGCATGGTGACACTCCTTGAAATCAGCCGAAGGTGAAGGCGAACGCCTCTGCATCGGCATCCAGAAATTCAATGCGGAAAGTGTGAACTGCTATTTTTCCGCTTTGCCGGATGAGCTGGTACAGCCGCTGTTCGCGGATCACCCCGAAGCCTTGTGCGTCAATATCCGCGCCGTGATCCAAACCCGGGGCGAACCCGTCCAGCGTGACCTTGAAACGCACGGGTTTGCCGCTCTGCGAACCCAGCACCAGATGCAGATCTCGTCCCCGGAAGCGGTAACTGACAGCCCCGCCGGATGCTTGCAGGGCGGCGGCTTCATCAGATATCAGCCACTTGCCGCTTAAGCCCCATTGGTTCAGCTTGAGCGCGCGCGGTGAACTGTACTGCACTGCCACGTTTTGTATAACCTGCTCCGGGGAGGCCAGATTTTGCTGGCGCGCATAACCCAGATAAGTTTCCGGCGAGCGCTCCATATCCGCAGCAGCTAGCGTTGCCCCCGCCCCCGCCACTTGCACCGGCTCATCTGCTGTCGCCAGCTGGCCGGCTTCCTTCAGCAAGGTCCGGATCATCTGCTCAGTTTCCCGGTACGCGCCTTCGCCGAAGTGCTGATGGCGAATCCGGCCTTGTGCGTCTATCAGGTAATGCGCGGGCCAGTATTCATTTTTAAATGCGTTCCAGATAGCGTATTGATTATCCATTGCCACCGGATAAGTTAAACCTAAATCGCGGACAGCCTGCTCGACATTGTGCTGATCTTTCTCGAAGGCGAATTCCGGTGCATGTACGCCGATGATAACCAAACCCTGCGCGCGATATTTTTCATTCCAGGCTTTCAGGTAAGGCAGTGTGCGCAGACAGTTGATACATGAGTAAGTCCAGAAATCCACCAGCACAACCTTGCCGCGCAGCATCTCCGGGTTGAGCGGCTGAGAGTTCAGCCACTGAGTCGCACCGGTCAATGATGGCATTGCAGCGGGATCGGCGACCGGCCGGGTCACGGTCAATTGCGCAATCAATTTTTGCTCGGTGTTGGCGGTGCTTAAAAAAGTAAACTGTGACAGGAAGCGTGTATCCCAGCCCAGCGCGATGAACACCACGCCTGCCACGACAGCCACTCCCAAGCCCCGTCGCAGCCATTCCTCCGCTCCCAGACCGCGTTTCATCAGGCTGAACACCCGCGCGCCAGCCAGCAGGGCTACGCCTAACGAAGTCGCAGCCCCTGCGGCGAACACCAGCAGCAACATGGCGCTGTATAGATTCGCGCCGTTTAACGCCGCGCCTGCCAATACCAGTCCCAGGATCGGGCCTGCGCATGGCGCCCATAAGAAGCCGATTGCCACTCCCAGCAGCAACGAACCTTTGAGGTTTCCTTGCAGATCGGCATGTAGTTGCAAGCGCTCGCCCAGTGCTACAAACGGACGCATCAGGCGCGCCGACAATGCGGGTGAAATCAGTGCCACCCCCAACAGCAATAGCAGCAACATTGCCGCATAACGGCCATATTGATTGACCTCGACCAGCCAGGCGCCGCCCACTGCCGCGACGCTTGCCAGCAGCGTGAAAGTCGCGGCCATGCCGAGCAGAATCGGCAGGCCGGAACGGCGGAAAGATTGATCCGGACGGGCAAAGATAAACGGCAATACCGGCAGCACGCACGGGCTGAAGATGGTCAGTACGCCACCGAGGTAGGCCAGTATCAGCATGATGCGTCAGCGCAGCTTAGGCTTAGGCACAAAGCGCATTGCCACCGTATTCATGCAATAGCGCAAGCCAGTTGGCTTCGGGCCATCGTCGAACACATGCCCGAGATGCGCGTCGCACAATGTGCATTGCACTTCGATGCGCGGCATGCCGAGCAGAGAGTCGGCAATTTCACGTACATTCTCAGTGGCGATTGGCTGCCAGAAACTCGGCCAGCCGGTATGCGAATCGTATTTTGTGCCGGCATCAAACAGCGCGTTGTCGCAGCACACACACCGGTACAGCCCCGGCTCATGCCTGTCGTAACCCGGCTGTGAATACGCCCGTTCGGTGCCTTGTTCGCGGGTTACCTGATAGGCCAATGGCGACAGCACCTTGCGCCATTCGGCATCCTTGCGAACCTTGTTCAAGGATGCGCGCCCCAGTGGTTTTCCGTCATCGGAAAATTGCATGATGGTCACCTGGTCTTTGCCGGATGCTTCGCCGGCAAATGAACGGGTTGCCAACACCATAGTGATTCCGGATAGTGCGAATAAAAACTGTCTGCGTTGCATGATGGTTACCTCCTGGCCAGCTCGCCGAGTTTTACAGCCAATTCCTGCAATTCCTGCCCGTTTTCCAGTTCATCGATAAAACGCCGCGGGATACCTTCGAGTCCGACCTGTGCGCCAACCAGCGCGCCGGTGAGCATCGCACGAGACATGTTTTGCCCGCCGCCGTTGATGGCGTGCAGCACGGCAGATTCAAAGTCGTCAGAGAAGCGGGCCGCAAGGTAGTAGGCAGCGGGAAGCTGGTGGTAGATGGCGCACGGCATGCCATAGACGATGGACACCTTCCATGCCGGTTCGATATGAATGCCAGGATCAATGGCGGCAAGGGCGACATAATGCGGCGTCAGCAAGGCATCAGGAGACGAGAAGCGCCCGGCACGCGGCGGGTCCGGGTCGCCACGGCGCGGTGCGGCGAAATCGCTTTTCGTGACGGTATGGAACGGCAGTTCCCCGCATTGCACAAGTTGCATCAATTTGTCCGAGATGGCGGGGGTCAGTTTCTCTCCGCCGACCAGTAACGCCAGGACGCAGTTGTAAGCCGTGCTCATGGCAATGATCGCTTCATCGCCCTGGGTGAGGCGGCAGTTGGCAGAAACGGTTTCGGCAACCCGCTGCGGCTGTTTCGCGTAACGCGCCGCCAGCACGATGGCACGCTCAGCCGATTCCGTTGTATCCGCATGGCCGCCGGTTTCCTGCCATGATTTATGTTGTTCCACGCGCCGCCGGTAGGCCTCGCGTATCGACTGGTTGGTGTAGCCGCCGGGGCCATTGACCGGCGTTCCATCGAGCAGCGGGAATAATTCCTGATCCAGCCGCCGGGTGAAATCGTCCTGCTGATATTCTCCGTGCTCGACTATGGAGCGCAGCAGCATGACCAGTATCAGGCCGGTCTGCGACAATTGACCTGCTTGCATGCCGCCGTGATAGCGATCCGGCCGGGGGGTGGTGTAGCCTGCGATCCATGAACCATAATCGCGGTGCAGTTCGTCGAGGTCGTAGTACCAGTGGCATCCCAGGCCCAGGGCATCGCCGATTAAGGCGCCCATGACGGCTCCGGCAGCGCGATCCTGAATCATCTCGGTCTCCTTCCAGCGGGTGGCCCGGGGTTCACAAGCCATGATGGGCACAGTTCGCGGAGTTTATACTTATTCGGGCAGCCTGTGCATCACGATAAATCACATCTCACGAGGAGAGGGTCGAGCGCGGATTGGGGGGCCGGCTTACGCGATCGTTGGTGCGGTACCGCACAGAAAGAGCTCACAGTGACGCGTAGTTTCGAAAGTCGCAATTAACACATGGAACAATGAGTATGAATCCAATTACGACATTCCAGGTTTCTGTGTGTATTCCTGCCGGTTTCGCCATCGGCCAACGGGTGAATCGCAGCCTTGCATTCTTCGGTGCCGCAGTGGTCATCGCTTTTTCACGGAAGATACTGAAGATGTCCAACGTATGGCAGAAGTTCGTAATCATCAGGATGGGAAAGCTGCAAAGCGTCGAGAGGCCGGGCTTGTTCGTCATCATTGAGCAACTGCAACTGTGCAGGGCCACAAGACCGCTCGCGCAGCACAACAGTTGTCATTGCTGACATGTTGCCGCGCCAGCTCCGCATATGGCATGTTTATCCGCAAGCGGCGCTGCTGTGCCAGCGTGCTGCGGAGGCTATCGCGCGACTGGCGAATCAGGCGATTGCGGCGCGTGGCAGCTTCAGTATTGTTCTGGCAGGAGGGACGACGCCGGGTGCCGTGTATGCGGCACTGCGCCGGATGAATACCGACTGGAGTGCATGGCAAATATATTTCGGTGACGAACGTTGCCTGCCGCCGGATCATGCCGAACGCAACAGCAGGATGGCCTTTTCGGTCTGGCTGGCACATGTCGGTATCCCCGCTTCACAAATTCATACGATTCCTGCCGAGTTCGGCCCTCAGGAGGGAGCGCGACGCTATGCCGCGACGCTCGAAGGCGCAGGAAGATTCGATCTGGTACTGCTGGGTCTGGGCGAGGACGGCCATACCGCCAGCCTTTTTCCCGGAAAGGAATGGGGCCGGGAGGCGATTTCTCCTCCCGCCATTGCAGTTTTTGGCGCACCCAAGGCACCGGCGGAACGGATTTCCATGAGCGCATTGCGTTTATCCGATGCTCAGCGGGTATGGTTTCTGGTGACAGGAACTGGCAAGAGTGAGGCGATTGAAGCCTGGCGTCGCGGCGCAAACATTCCCGCCGCTGCCATTGTGCCACCGGACGGAATCGAGGTGTTTACGGATGAGAGCTGTTATCAGCAAGGAAATCGCGGCGCGTGAGCCGGACAAAGCCGGTATTGGCACGTTGCGGGCTGTCGTCCCTGATCTTATGCTCGCGCAGCAGGCGTCATCGGGATCAGCCACTCAAGGAAGGGATTCAAAATGCAGATTGGAATGATCGGCCTGGGACGTATGGGCAGCAATATGGTGCAGCGTCTGATGCGGGCAGGCCACCAATGCGTGGTATACAACCACCATGCCGAAGCCGTCAATGCACTCAACAGTCAAGGCGCCATCGGGACGGTCTTGATAGAGGATTTTATCGCCCGTATGACCAGGCCGCGTGCGGTCTGGCTGATGGTGCCTGCGACGGTAGTAGATGAGGTGCTGGAAAAACTGCTACCGCTGCTTGAAGCGGGCGACATCGTCATTGATGGCGGTAACTCATATTACCGCGACGATATCAGGCGCGCGGCCCGCTTGGAACAGAACGGGGTGCATTATGTGGATGTGGGCACCAGCGGCGGCGTCGCGGGGCTGGAGCGTGGCTATTGCCTGATGATCGGTGGCGAAAAAGATATCGTCCAGCACCTTGACCCGCTCTTTGCCTCGCTTGCCCCCGGCGTGAGCGCGGCACCCCGCACCCCGGGCCGGAACAAACCTGATGCCACCACCGAACAGGGCTATTTGCACTGCGGTCCGGCAGGCGCCGGGCACTTCGTCAAGATGGTCCACAACGGCATCGAGTATGGCCTGATGGCGGCTTATGCCGAGGGACTGAATATCCTGCGCAATGCCAACGCCGGCAAGCGCTCGCACGATAATGATGCCGAGACCTCGCCGATGCGTAACCCGGAGTTTTACCAATATGAGCTGGATCTGCCCGAGATTGCGGAAGTCTGGCGGCGCGGCAGTGTGGTGGCCTCATGGCTCCTCGACCTGACGGCAGCAACGCTGCTTGAAAATGCTGATCTCACCGGGTTCTCGGGGCGTGTGTCGGATTCGGGCGAGGGGCGCTGGGCAGCACTGGCCGCAATCGACGAGGGCGTGCCTGCCCCGGTAATCAGTATGGCATTATTCGAACGTTTTGTATCGCGCGGCGATGCCGACTATGCCAACCGGCTTCTGTCCGCGATGCGTAAGCAGTTCGGCGGGCATGATGAGAAGGTGCCTTGAGATGGACAATGCCGAAAATCGCATGCAGCCGGCTGATGCACTGGTGATCTTCGGCGCGACCGGCGACCTCGCACACAAGATGATCTTTCCGGCACTCTACGCGATGGCCAGGCGCGGCGTTCTCAACGTGCCGGTGGTGGGTGTAGCCTACTCGAAGTGGAGCCTGGCGCAACTGCGCAAACAGGCGACTGACAGCATAAGGCAAGCCGGCAAAATTGATGACCGGGGCGCTCTCGACCTCCTTCTTTCACAGCTTCAGTATGTGGACGGCGATTACAACGACCCGGGCACGTTCCAGGCGCTCAGGCAGGCGCTGGGCGACGCCCGGCGCCCGGCTCATTACCTCGCCATCCCGCCCGCGTTGTTCGCGACGGTTATCCAAGGGCTCGGGGCTGCGGGTCTGGCAAAGCAGGCGCGCGTCATCGTTGAAAAGCCGTTCGGACGCGACCTGGCCTCGGCGCGTGAGCTCAACCGCGTCGCGCTGTCGGTGTTTCCGGAAAACTCGATCTTCCGCATCGACCACTACCTCGGAAAGGAGGCGATCATGAATATCCTCTATTTCCGTTTTGCCAATTCGTTTCTCGAGCCGATATGGAACCGCAATTGCGTGGCCAGCGTACAGATCACGCTGTCAGAGGATTTCGGCGTGAAGGGTCGCGGTGCGTTTTACGAAAGTGCCGGTTGCCTGCGCGACGTCATCCAGAATCATCTGTTCCAGATCGTCGCGCTGCTTGCTATGGAGCCGCCGGCCTATCAGGGCTTCGGTGCCGTTCACAACGAGAAAGCACGCGTGTTCCAGTCCATGCGCCCCCTGAAACCAGACGACGTGGTGCGCGGCCAGTACACAGGCTACCGCAAAGAGCCGGGCGTGGCGAAGGACTCGGATGTCGAAACGTTCTGCGCCCTGAGGCTGTTCATCGATTCGTGGCGATGGGAGGGGGTGCCGTGGTATCTGCGTTCCGGCAAATGTCTGGCTAACACAGCAGCCGAAGTCCTGGTGGAGTTAAAACCGCCACCGCAAAGGTTGTTCGACGATTCAGTATCGGTAGACGGGCGGGCCAATTATCTGCGCTTCCGTCTCTCTCCCAACTCCGCTGTTGCCCTCGCAGCACGCGTCAAGCGCGCAGGCAAGGAGTTCGTAGGCTTCCAGCGCGAGCTCTACCTGCTGGATGAACAACCGGGAGAGGAAACACCCTACGAGCGGCTGTTGGGCGACGCCATGGCAGGCGTCGGCGCGCTCTTCACCCGTGAGGACGCGGTTGAGGCCGCCTGGGCGGTGGTAGATCCGGTCCTTGAAACACCCCGCCATGTTTACCCATATAAGCCCGGCAGCTGGGGGCCGAAACAAGCTGACGCGCTCATCAAAGCTGATGGCGGATGGCACAACCCGGTGCTGGAACAGGCGCCAAAATGACAATGGTGAGCAAACAACGCTGGTGCGACCTGATGGCCTGCGTCGCATCAAAAGCGCCGTGATTGCGCGGTTCAATGCATGAGGAGGCAAGACATGACAGTCGCTACGCAACTCGACCAGCTATGCATCAATACGTTGCGCTTCCTGTCGGTGGACATGGTGCAGAAGGCTGGCAGCGGGCATCCGGGCCTGCCGCTTGGTGCAGCACCGATGGCCTGCGTGCTGTGGAATCGCTGGCTCAAGCACAATCCGCACAACCCGCATTAGCCCAACCGCGATCGTTTCGTACTCTCGGCCGGACACGGTTCGGCGCTGCTCTACAGTCTGCTGCACCTGACAAGCTACGACCTCTCGCTGGACGACATCAGGCAGTTCCGCCAATGGGGCAGCAAGGCGCCGGGGCATCCCGAACGCGGACACACGCCTGGCGTGGAAACCACCACCGGGCCGCTGGGACAAGGCTTCGCCAATGCGGTCGGCATGGCGATTGCGGAGGCGCAACTCGCGGCCCGCTACAACCGGCCGGGTCATGCGCTCATCGATCACCATACCTATGCAATCGCAAGCGACGGCGACCTGATGGAAGGCGTGGCCTCGGAAGCCGCTTCGCTGGCTGGTCATCTCAAGCTCGGCAAGCTCACTTGCCTCTACGACGATAACTATGTCACCCTGGCCGCCGGTACCGACATCACTTTTTCCGAGAATCGTGCGTTGCGTTTCGAGGCCTATGGCTGGCACACCGTGTCGGTGGCGGACGGCAACGACATCAAAGCGATCGACGCCGCGCTGGCCGCCGCGCGCGCGGAAACCGCGCGGCCATCGCTGATCCTGGTGCGTACCCATATCGGTTACGGTTCGCCCGAACAGGACAGCTTCAAGGCGCACGGTTCCCCGCTCGGCGTGGACGATGTGCGCAAAACCAAGCAGAATCTGGGCTGGCCGACTGAGCCTGACTTCCTGATACCGGATAAAGCGTTGGCGCATTTTCGCGAGGCGGTGGAGCGCGGCACACAGGATGAGGCGGCATGGAACTTGCAGCTGATCGCCTATGCCAAGGCGTTTCCGGATATGGCAAAGGAGCTTCAGTACTGCTTGCGCTGCGAACTGCCGCCGGGCTGGGATGCGGACATCCCGGTATTTGACGCCGATGCCAAGGGTCTCGCCACGCGCGACGCATCAGGCTTGGTGATGAACGCCATCGCGCCCAAACTGCCGGCGCTGACCGGCGGCTCGGCCGACCTCGACCCGTCGACGAAAACGGCCTTGAAAGGCCTGGGCGATTTCAATCCGCCGCCTGCGCAAAACGCGGACGAACAAAGCTCCGATGGCGGCGGCTGGAGCTATGCCGGACGCAACCTGCACTTTGGCGTGCGCGAACATGCGATGGCCGCCATCGTCAACGGCCTCGCCGCGCACGGCGGTTTTATTCCTTACGGCTCGACCTTTCTGATCTTCTCCGACTACATGCGCCCGTCGATCCGTCTGGCGGCACTGATGGGGCTGCACATCGTGCACGTGTTCACGCACGACAGCATCGCGCTCGGCGAGGACGGCCCCACGCATCAGCCGGTGGAACAACTGGCGAGCCTGCGGGCGATTCCAAACCTCATCGTGATCCGCCCCGGCGACGCCAACGAAACCGCAGTCGCCTGGCGCGTCGCGCTGGAAACGCGCGACCGGCCGGTGATGCTGGTATTGACCCGGCAGGATCTGCCCACACTCGATCGCAGCCGCTACGCGCCAGCAGACGGCCTGCGCCGCGGCGCTTATGTGTTGAGCGATGCACATGGCGGCAAGCCCGAACTGATCCTGCTCGCCAGCGGTTCCGAAGTCGGCCTGATCGTGGCGGCGGCGGAACGCCTGCAACAGCAAGGCATCAAAGTGCGCTGCGTCTCGATGCCGAGCTGGGAGCTGTTCGAGGCCCAATCCCGTGAGTATCGAGATTCGGTGTTACCGCCATCAATCCCGGCGCGGCTTGCGGTCGAATTGGGTGTGTCGCAAGGCTGGGATCGTTACATCGGTGCGCGCGGCGACATGCTCGGTGTGGATCGCTTTGGCGCATCAGCGCCAGCTGCGGTAGTGCTGCGCGAATACGGCTTCACTGTCGATAATGTTTGCGCAAGAGCAAAGGCACTGTTGGTCGTTGATGCCAATGCTTAACTGCATTGATTACGCCGGCATGTAACTGGCCGGCAATGCAAGTTTTTCCACTTTTGCGTACGCAAGCGTACATACAATATTTTGTGTGCAAGGAAAATAGCCGAAGTGATTAGCCGCCGCTCTCTTATTGTTGATGCCATAACTTAAAAGGTTGGATTGAACGAGATGTCATGAGCGACACTTTTGCGCCAAAGCATCGGTTAACGCCGTTTTTAAAAGTAAGGAAAGGACAGCTCGTATAGCCTGCACCTAAAACATGATCCGTTACTCATACAAGCAGCCGAAGATACTTTTTGTGGGCATTAATCCTCATTTCGGATCGTTTGATCGAGGTGTGCCGTTTTCCAATAATAAGTCGTTTTGGTACCTTCTTTCAGACGCGGGAATTATCAAGGAAAAAAGAGACGAACTTCGGGATGATGAATCGTTAAAACGGATGTACACAAACAAGTTTAATGCGGTATATCGATTGGGTTTCGTGAATATTATCGATCGGCCCACGCGCGGTGTTTCCGAACTTTGGAAGGGCGAGGAGTTGCCGGGACGCCAAAAAATTTCACGCATAATCAGGACCCAGATGCCGAAAGTAGCCTGTTTTATCGGAAAAATCACCTACGAGAAATATACCGGATCAAAAAATTTCTCTTTTGGCTGGCAGAATAGTATCGATGGAGCGAAGATTTTCGTTATGCATTTTCCTTTGCGCGGAGAAGCCATTGTTCGAATTCGCGAGTTAAGAAAAATAGCACAAGCCGCTGATGTTTGACCCGCAGTTAATTTTTTATCCAGGGTGATCATTATGGAACAAAATATATCCACATTAAAACTCATATCCTCACGCGACGAGGCCGGTAACGTACGGACATTTATCTTTGAGGCAAGTGGCATTACCTGGATAGCGGGGCAAAACCAGGGTTATATATTGCCGCAAGCGGGCGAGACTGAAACTGAAAATCAGCGTTGGTTTACCATCGCTTCCGCACCGAGTGAAGGCGCAATCCACATCTCAACGAGGGTATCGGACAGCAGGTTCAAGCAAACCCTCAACGCCATGAAGCCGGGTGAGGAGATTAAGGCGTTTGATCTTGGCGGAGATTTTACCTGGGAAGAGGAATCAGACGAGCCTGTCGTGATGGTTGCCGGCGGAATTGGCGTAACACCGTTTCGCAGTATTCTGCTCGAGCGGCACAAAGCAGGAAAACCACTTAATACCACTCTCTTGTATTTTAATCGCAGCGAAGAAGTTCCTTTTCAAATCGAACTGCAAAGACTTTCCGATAAACATCCGGAATTTACTTTGCATATCGCCATTGGTGAACCTGTCACGGCAGATAAAATTCTTGAGCTTGCGCCTCAAGCGAAAAAACAAATGCTCTATCTGTCCGGACCCGAGCAGATGGTTAAGAGTATCGGCTCAAAGTTGCATGAACGCGGCATCGCTGTCAAACAGGATAGATTTCCGGGCTATGACGACAATAACTATTAGACGTGAGAATTATCATCAAAATAGTTTACGAGAAGCCCACCTTAAAGCGGCCAATAATTGGACGTTGCTGTAAGACATAAGGAGTCTGCAATGGCCGCTTGGAATATTGGAAAAGTGGTTGAACACAAGCAATGGAGCAAAGCGCTGCATTCACTTTATGTTGAGGCCGATATCGAGCCCTTTGAGGCCGGCCAGTTCGTCAAAATAGCGCTGGAAATTAAAGGTGAAGCGATAGGACGGCCATATTCTTTGGTGAATCCGCCCGATAGCCGGCCATTGGAGTTCTTCTATATTGAAGTGCCGAACGGGCAGCTGACTTCCCACCTGGTCAAGCTCATATCTGGTGATAAAATTCTGGTTGCGCCGCGTGCCAACGGCTTCATGATTCTCGATGAAGTGCCTCAGGCCAGGCATTTGTGGCTGATGGCTACTGGCACAGGCGCAGGGCCTTTTCTCTCGATTCTGGCAACTGACAAACCCTGGCAGAACTTCGAACGCGTGGTGCTGGTATATGCCGTGCGGACCTTTTCCGAGCTCAGCTATCAGGAACGCATCTCGCAAATTTTAGCGAAACACCCGGGGCAATTTACCTTTATTCCATTTCTCAGCCGCGAGCCATCGGATTTCGCGCTGCCCGGTCGCATCCCGCAGGCGATTATCGACGGCCGACTGGAAGCGCATGCCGGTATAAAAATCAGCACAGAAAACAGCCAGATCATGCTCTGCGGCAATCCAAAAATGGTAAAAGACACAACCAATGCGCTGATTGAGCGCGGTTTGAAAAAACACCATCGCTTTGATCCTGGCCAAATCACGGCTGAAAATTACTGGTAGGCGCAGAAAAGAGAATGAGCAATTTCATCGAGCCTCGGTTCAAGCAGTATCCCTGGTTTGAGCGGCAGCTCATGCCGGTGCTGCGCGCACGAATCAAAGCCTTGTCCCGAGGTGTGTAAAAATAATGGTGAAGCAGGACTCTCAGCCTGTCGTATTGACCGTGGGGCATTCGACGCGATCCCTGAAGGAGTTTATTGCTCTGCTCCAAACCCACGCGGCGACCCGGCTTATTGACGTGCGTACCGTGCCGCGCTCGCGCCATAACCCGCAGTTCAACCGCGACTCCTTGCAGGTCGCGCTTGAGGCCGCCGGTATTGGCTATATGCACGTCGCCGGCCTGGGGGGATTTCGCCGCACGCATCCGGGGTCCGTGAATATGGGATGGCGAAATGTTTCCTTCCGCGGTTTCGCCGACTACATGCAGACCGCTGAATTTGCCGAAAATCTGGCCGAACTCATCGAACGGGCAATGCAAGAACGAATCGCGCTGATGTGCGCCGAGGCTGTGCCGTGGCGTTGCCATCGTTCGTTGATCGCCGATGCGCTGGTGGTACACGGCATTCGCGTGGAGGAAATCATCAGCGGTGCCCGACGCCAGGTGCACGCGCTGACTCCTTTTGCCAAGGTGGACGATATGACCATCACGTATCCGCTCCAGGAGTCGCCGCACTGAATTTGCGGGGCAACGACAGCATCATCTCGCTGTGTGCGGGGGGTGTTGCCATTCGCACTCCAGATTATGCTGCCTGCGCTCGATTTCGAATCCACCAACTTAAAGGAGAAACCATGAGTAAACAAGCAAGGGGTAATCACCCGCTATATGACCTTCTTCCCGCAGATGTCGAGGGATTCGAATCCCTGGTCGAGCTGGCACTGGATATGCGCTGGACGTGGAATCATGCCACTGATGAGGTGTGGCGGCAGCTGGATCCGGTGCTGTGGGATCTGACGCGCCACCCTTGCGATGTGTTGCAGACGGTCTCCCGGGAAAAGATCCGCAGCGCACTCGCTGATTCGGCCTTCCGCAAAAAGATAGATACCCTTTTGCAATCCAAGTTACTGGTGGAGGAAGCGCCTGCATGGTTTCAGCAACAGCATCCTGAGGCACAGCTTAACTGCGTGGCGTATTTCAGCATGGAATTCATGTTGAGCGAAGCACTCCCTATCTATTCGGGAGGGCTGGGCAACGTGGCCGGCGATCAACTCAAAGCCGCCAGTGATCTGGGTGTACCAGTGATTGGCGTGGGGCTGCTCTACCAGCAGGGCTATTTTCGCCAGGTGCTGGACAGGGATGGCGCGCAACTGGCTCTTTACCCGTATAACGATCCGGGGCAATTGCCGATCACCCCTTTGCGTAAACCGAATGGTGAGTGGTTGCGATTAGAGATCGCGTTACCCGGTTACTCGCTCTGGCTGCGCACCTGGCAGGTTCAGGTCGGTCGGGTGAAGTTGTACCTGCTGGACAGCAATGACGTGGCGAATTACCCGGCCCATCGCGGGATCACCAGCGAGTTATACGGGAGTGGTTCGGAGTTGCGGTTAAAACAAGAGCTGGTACTCGGGCTCGGCGGGTGGCATTTGCTCCGCGCGCTCGACATACAGCCGGAAGTCTGTCACCTCAACGAAGGCCATGCTGCCTTCGCTGTGTTGGCACGCGCACGGAATTTTATGGAGGAAACGGGTCAGTCTTTTGATGTAGCGCTGACGGTTACAAGAGCGGGCAACCTGTTCACCACGCACACGGCGGTGGATGCCGGCTTCGATCGTTTTGCTCCGGCGCTTATCGAACAATACCTCGGCGGGTACGCCGAAAAGCTTGGCATAACACTCCGCGACCTGTTAGCGCTCGGCCGCCAGAATCCAAACGACACGTCAGAACCTTTCAATATGGCCTATCTCGCGATACGCGGGAGCGGGACGGTCAATGGCGTAAGTCGCTTGCATGGTCAGGTGAGCCGGCACCTGTTTGAGCCGCTCTTTCCGAACTGGCCGACCCAGGAGGTTCCCATCGGTTACATCACCAACGGAGTCCACATGCCGACCTGGGACTCCGCAGAGGCGGATGATCTTTGGACTGAGGCCTGTGGCAAGGACCGCTGGCTGGGAACGAGGGAAAACCTGGGGCAAGACTTACGCCGCGTTTCAGACGACAGGCTCTGGCAATTTCGTATCGCCGCCAGCCAGTCTTTTGTGACCTACGTGCGCGAGCGCTTGTCCAGACAACTGGCCGCCGCAGGCAGCACGTCTGAAGCTGTGGAGGAGGCGGGGCAAATTTTCGATCCCAACGTGTTGACCCTGGGGTTTGCGCGTCGCTTTGCCGCCTACAAGCGACCCAACATGCTGCTGCACGACCCGGAGCGATTGCTGCGTCTGTTGACTAATCCGCAACGCCCGGTACAGCTCATCTTAGCCGGCAAGGCCCATCCATCGGACCAATTCGGGCAGGACATGATAAAACAGTGGACGCAGTTCATCCGGCGTAACGACGCCCATCGCCATGTGATTTTCCTCAGTGATTACAATATGCTCTTGAGTGAGAACCTGGTGCAGGGGGTCGATGTCTGGATCAACACGCCCCGGCGTCCCTGGGAGGCGTGTGGAACCAGCGGCATGAAGGTGCTGGTCAATGGCGGCCTCAATCTCTCGGAACTGGACGGCTGGTGGGCCGAGGCCTACACACCTGAGGTGGGATGGGCGTTGGGGGATGGACAGGAACATGGCGATGATCCGGCCTGGGATGCTATCGAAGCTTGCGCCCTCTATGACCTGCTCGAACGCGAGGTTATCCCCGAGTTCTACACTCGTGATGAACAGGGTATCCCCGGCGTCTGGGTGAACCGGATGCGAGAAAGCATGGCGCAACTGACGCCGCGTTTTTGCGCCAACCGCACGGTGTGCGAATACACTGAGCAACACTACCTCCCTGCGGCCTCAGCCTACCATGCGTGGGCTGCCGACAAAGGCGCCGTCGGCTTGCAGGTAGTTAATTGGCGGCACGCGCTGGAACAGAAATGGGCTGCACTACGCTTCGGTGAAGTAAATGTAGAGTCTGACGGCGAGCAACATATATTTGAGGTTCAAATGTATCTCGATGATCTCGAACCGGAGGCAGTGCGGGTTGAACTTTATGCTAACGGCGTAAATGGTGCGCTGCCTGTGCGAGTGGAAATGAAGCGTGTGCGTCAACTGGTGGGTGCAATAAACGGCTATGCCTATCGTGCGGGGGTGGCGGCAGATCGACCGGCGTCGGACTACACGGCGCGACTCATACCGCACCGCGATGGGGTGTCGGTTCCTCTGGAAGACGCGCACATCCTGTGGCAGCGGTGATTCGATTGCGACAGATTATACCTCGATGATCGCAACCTCTGCGCCTCAAAGCTCATCGCAAAGTTGAAATGCACACTCGCCTGCCGGCTCATCCGTCACAGGACAAGGCCCGAATTAGGAAATGACCCAAGCGGCATGTTAAGCTGTGGCCACCAAGACGGGTTGATGTTAAACCCGCTGCCCACTTTGAGATTTCCGATATGATTCTGCGCGGCCCGCATCGCCCTGACCTCTTCAGAAACGAAACCCTCCCCGACCTGCTTGAAGCCACCGCGATCAGCTTTCCCGACAAGACTGCGCTGATCTTCGGCGAGCGTACGATGAGTTACGCAGAGTTAAATACCGCGGCAGACAGGGTCGCCAGTTGTCTGATTGGGCTTGGCGTGAGGCCGGGCCAGGTAGTGGGATTGTGGTTGCCGCGCGGACTGGAGCTGTTGATCGCACAGGCCGGCATTACCAAGGCGGGTGCCGCCTGGTTACCGTTTGATGCCGACACGCCGACAGTGCGGATAGACGTCTGCCTCGATGATGCAGCGAGTCCGGGGCTGCTCACCTGCCGCTCGTTTTTGCCGTTGCCGGAAGATTACACCCGCCCCCTGTGGATACTGGAAGACCTGCTCGAATCACTGGCGGCCGATGCGCCGCTTGCCCGTCGGGGAGACGACTTTACGCCGGATAGTCCGGCCTATGTGATTTACACCTCAGGTTCGACCGGCAAGCCCAAGGGCATTCTGGTGAATCACCGCAGCATCAGCCACTTCTTGCGCAGTGAGAACGAAGTGCTGGGCGTGCGCGAGAACGACCGTGTCTATCAGGGCTTCTCCGTTGCCTTCGACATGTCCTTCGAGGAAATCTGGATTTCCTATCTGGTTGGCGCAACGTTATGGCTCGCGCCGCGCGAAATCACAGGCGACCCGGACGCACTCTCGCTGGCGTTAGAAGACAACAAAATCAGCGTGTTGCATGCCGTACCCACCCTGCTCTCCCTGTTTCCGCGTGATGTCAGCGGCCTGCGCCTGATCAATCTCGGTGGCGAGATGTGTCCGCAGGCGCTGGTCGAACGCTGGGCAACACCTCTACGGCAGCTATTCAATACTTACGGACCGACCGAGGCGACCGTGTCGGCCAGTTTAGCCGAGTTGCATCGCGGCGAGCCTGTCACCATAGGCCGCCCGCTGCCCAATTACGGTCTGCTGGTGGTGGATGCCGAACTCAAGTTGCTGCCACAGGGGGATACCGGTGAGCTGTGCATCATCGGCCCCGGGGTTTCCCAGGGCTATCTTGGACGCCCTGATCTGACCGCTGAAAAATTCGTTGCCAATCCCTATGCACAGAGCGAGCATGAAGCCCGCCTGTATCACACAGGCGACTTGGCGCGCATCGACGAAGCCGGCAACATTCAGTGTCTTGGCCGCGTCGATGACCAGATCAAAATCCGTGGTTATCGGGTGGAACTGGGCGAAATCGAGTCCGTGTTAGCCCGTGAACACGGCATCGGTGCTGCTGCTGTCATCGTCATGATGGCGGGTGACGTGGAACAGTTGGTGGCCTTCTATGTTGCCAATGCGGATGCCGCGCCGGCAGCTTCCGAACTGCGTAAGAATCTTGCTGCCCAACTGCCACCCTACATGGTGCCGGCGCGTTTCGAAGCGGTACAGATACTGCCACGCCTGACCTCCGGCAAGATCGACCGCAAGGCGCTGCGTGCGCTGCCGCTGACGGATGCGAATACCCATATAGAGGATGAGTCCGACATCCCCGGGTGCCCAGCTGAAGAGACTTTATTTACGGCCTTGAGACAGTTGTTTCCCGGACAACCTTTACTGAGGGCAGCAGATTTCTTTACCGATCTCGGCGGACATTCCCTGTTAGCTGCCAGGCTTGTATCGAAGCTGCGCGAAGATAGCCGTTTTGCCAACGTGACGGTACACGACATCTACTGCGAGCGCCAAATTGGCGCCATCGCCGCAGCCTTGGCGAAAAAAGAAATATCGGGCTTAGCCGCGACACCCGAAATCGTGGAAACGCCCAGGTTGCGCCGGATTCTGTGCAGTCTTGCCCAGGCCGCCACACTGCCCCCGCTGGTATGCCTGAAGATGGCGCAATGGTTGTCGCCCTTCTTCACCTATCACTATTTCACCGGCGACGAAGGCGACAGCATGACGCGCGCCATTCTCGCAGCGCTGCTGGTTTATCTGCTGGCCAACTTCGGCAGCTTCCTGTTTGTCATCGCCGCCAAGTGGCTGGTGGTAGGCCGTCTGAAACCCGGACGGTATCCGCTGTGGGGGGTAATGTATTTCCGCTGGTGGCTGGCAGACCGGATTTCTGACGTCCCGCCCCGTCACCTGCTGTCCGGCTCGTCACTCAATGCGATGTATCTGCGCGCCCTGGGAGCGAAGGTAGGCCAGGACGTACTCATCGGCGCTTTGTTCATTCGGGCACCCGACCTGCTTTGCATCGGCAACGGCGTCTCGATAGGCTCTGCGGTGAATTTCGAGAACGCCCGTGTCGAACGCGGCGAGCTGATTCTGGGCACGATCAACATAGGCAATGAGGCGGTGGTGGATTCCTATGCAGTCATGGAAGGCGACACGACGCTTGGCGACTATGCACATCTCGGCGGGCTTTCGTCGTTGACAACCGGACAACAAGTGCCGGCAAAGCAGCACTGGGCAGGTTCTCCCTCGCATTTTGCAGCCGATGTTGATCTGGCTGATCGCCGGCCGCGCATGCAAATTTCCGCCAGCCGCCGTGCAATGGAAACGCTGTTCTACTTTCTGGGTGCCAACATGGTGGCCGTGGTGTTCTTCCTGCCGGTATTCCCCAGTTTCATCCTGATCGACTATCTGGATGCACGCTGGCTAAAAGATGTGGATGCCCATCTTGCCCCCATGAGCGCGTTTTTCACCTTTTTGCTGCTGTCGATTCCTGCCAGCGCGGTACTGGTGCTGGCCACCGTACTGGCCTCGACCGGCTTTCGCTGGCTGGTACTGCCCAGGCTTAAAGCCGGCACCTGGTCTGTACACAGCGCGGTGTATTTTGGCAAATGGCTGGGCAACCAGATTCAGGAATCCAGCCTGTTTGTGTTGCACGGACTGTATGCCACCGTGTATGCGCCCTGGTGGTACCGCCTGCTCGGCGCCCGCGTCGGTTCCGGCACTGAAATTTCTACCGCGCTGGGCGTGGTGCCGGACATGCTCTCCATCGGCACCGACAGCTTTGTGGCGGATGGCGTGATGCTGGGCGATGAGCGCATCGAAGGCGGCTGGATGAGCTTGCGCCCCACAGTCATTGGCGATCGCACCTTCCTGGGTAACGGCGCCTTTGTGCCCGATGGCAGCGTGCTGCCCGACGATGTGCTGATCGGCGTGCAATCGAGTGTGCCGGAAAATAGTCGCATGCATCCGGGGGACACCTGGGTCGGTAACCCGCCTATCATTTTGCCGGCACGTGAACAGTTCGAAGGCTTCGATCCTAAGCTCACCTTTCACCCCAGCCTGACACGGCGTCTGAGCCGGGGATTCGTCGAAGGCTTGCGCATCGTCATGCCGATGGCCGTGGTGATCGCGGTGGGTTATCTCACCGTGGCGCTTGTGATGCCGTTAGCCGGCGCAGGACGCTTTGTGGATACCGCGCTGGCGTTGTCCCTGGCGGGTTTTCTCTACGGCGTAGGCTCCTTCCTGTTTGTGGTACTCATCAAGTGGCTGGTCGTAGGCCGTTACAAACCCCGTTCGGTGCCCATGTGGACAGCCTTTGTGTGGACCAGCGAGGCGGTCACGAATCTCTATGAATCCATCGCCGTACCCAATTTTGTGGACTTTTTGCGCGGCACGCCGATGTTGCCGCCCTGCATGCGCTTGCTCGGCTGCAAGACCGGTCGCGGGATTTACATGGATACCACCGCGTTCACCGAATTCGATTGCGTGAGCATAGGCGACTACTCGACGCTGAATGCCTTGTGCGGCCCGCAGACCCACCTCTTCGAAGATCGCATCATGAAAATCGGCGCGGTGAGTATCGGTCGCGGCGTCACGATAGGTCCGCGCACCATCATCCTCTACGGCGCGCACATCGGCGATGGCGCATCACTCGGGCCGCTCAGTCTGATATTGAAGGGCGAAAATATCCCGCAGGGCACACGCTGGATCGGCTCTCCCGCAGAACCCTGGGCTGCCTGAAGCTGCGCAGCCCATGCCTTTGAAACCCCTGATCTGGCCTGAACACCCTGCCTGGTTTGATCAAAACGGACTCGCTTTAGTCATATTGACGCTGCCAGCGGGTACCCTTCGATCAGATGCCAGATTGCGTGCAAGAGAGGTATTGCGTGATTTTTCGAAACGTTTGCTTGATCTGCCTTTAGCGAAAATCGTGCTTGTTGAAGCTTCAAACGGACCGCTGCTAACAGGTGCGGATCGCGACATTCGGGTCAGTCTGAGTTATGCCGGCGACAAGGTGTTGATCGGCCTCTCCTGTGGCCGTGCGCTGGGCGTGGATATCGTGCAGATTGATCGCATTGCCGAAACACGGGCATTATCCAGACTCTATCTGCCGCAAAGCGCCTGCGCGACGGTGCTCGAAGCCGCACCCGATCTCACAGATCAAAGTTTCGCATCAGGCTGGGCGCAGATGGAGGCATGCTGCAAAGCCTTGAGTTTACCGCTGGCAGAGATCGATGAGGAGCGGGAGAAAGCGTATGCAAACTGCGAGCTCGTCGATTGCGAGCAGATTATTGGCTACCGGATGGCCGTTGCGATTATTCCCCAGTAATCAACTCCAGTTTGAGGGGACGGCGCAATTCATATACACTCGACATTACCTGAATGTGAAGCTGCGGGATGATCTTCACAGCGGGATTCGGACACCTTCCTTTATTTGGAGAATAACAGATGAAAAAGACGCTTATAGCCACACTGCTTTTGGGTATGTTCGCCTCCCCGGCCTTTGCAGGAGAAACGATCAAGATCGCGCTGACAGGTCCGTTCAGCGGCGGTTCGGCTCCAATGGGAACCTCGATGAGGGATGGCGCAAAACTGGCTATCACTGAGATCAATGCAGCTGGCGGCATCAGCGTCGGGGCAAAGAAAAAGAAGATTGAAATCATCGAGCGCGATGACGAAGGCAAGAATGAACGCGGCGCATTGATCGGCCAGGAACTGGCTTCGATGGGTGATTTGTCCGGCGTCATCGGCTCGGTGAATACCGGCGTCGTACTGGCCGGCGACAAGCATTTGCAGGAAAAGGGCATCACCAAGATCATCACGCCTGCGGCAGGTTCCGCTTCGATGACGCAATGGAGCAAGGCCGGCGCCAAGGATTTGTCGATCTTCCGCTTTGCCGCACATGACGGCATTCAGTCCTCCATGGTGGTTGAAGAAGCGATCAACCAGAAATTCACCAAAGTAGCCATTTTGCACGATGCGACCAACTACGGCGCGTCCGGGCATGATGATCTGGTCGATCAGATCAAGAAACAGGGCAATAAACTTGAGATCGTCGCCACAGAAAAATTCAACATCGGCGACAAGGATATGACCGCGCAGTTGCTGAGCGCAAAGGCCAAAGGTGCACAGGCGATCCTGATCTGGGGTATCGGTCCGGAAATGGCTGCCGTATCCAACGGCATGGCCAAACTGGGTATGAAGATGCCGCTGATCGGTGGCTGGACGCTCTCGATGTCGAATTACATCGACAATGCTGGCAAAAACGGCAATGGCACCTTGATGCCGCAGACCTTCATCGAAGAAGCCATTACGCCCAAGGCTAAAAGCTTCATCGAGGGCTATCACAAGACTTACAACGTGACACGCATCCCGTCACCGGTCTCCGCAGCCCAGGGGTATGACGCCGTGTACATTTTCGCAGCAGCGGTCAAACAGGCCCAGAGCGACGATACGCACAAGATCAAGACTGCGCTGGAAGACCTGCGTGAGCCTGTGAAAGGCGTGATCGGCACGTGGAAGCATCCGTTTTCCAAGTGGGATCCTGCCAACGAGCAGACTCATGAAGCTTTCCGCCGCACTGATGCAGTGATGGGCAAGATTCAGGACGGACATGTCGTGTTCGCCAATGAAGCCGATCGCCAGCGCCTGATCAAGAACGCATCGAAATAAGACCTATCGTGGAGAGGATATCCCTCTCCACATTTTTACCGGGCAACTTCAACTTATGAATTTAGACATCATCGCCCAGATGGCTGTTAGCGGCGCCCTGATGGGCCTCGTCTACGCGCTCATCGCTTACGGGTTTCAACTGACTTTTGCGACGAGCAAAAGCATTAATTTCGGCCAGGGCGAACTGGTCATGCTGTCCGCATTTTTCAGCCTGACCTTGCTCGACCTGGGTGTACCGTACTGGCTGATGGTGCCGGGCGGACTGATGTTCGGCGCAGCCATGGGGCTGGTCGTCGAGCGCGCCTGCGTGCGTTTGTCGCTGGAGCAGAAAAGCGAAGGCTGGATACTGCTGACCATTATTTTCGGCCTGCTCGGGTTTTCCGCAGCAGAAAATATCTGGGGACGCGATGACCGCCCTTTCCCCTCCCCCATTTCTGCCGATGCGATGGATTTTTTCGGCATCAGCATCACCGGACTTGAAATCTCCGTCGCGATCGGCGTGTTTCTGGTGATGGGCGTGATCGAACTGTTCAAACGCCGCACCCTGATGGGCAAAGCATTCGAGGCGGTATCGGCTGATCGCGATGCCGCGGAGCTGATGGGCATCTCGGCGACGCACACCATCATGCTCTCTTATGGCTTGTCCGGCATGGTGGCGGCAATGGCCGGGATACTCATCTCCCCGATCACCACTGTCGGCCCAACGATGGCATCAGCTTTGATTTTAAAGGCATTCTCAGTCGCCGTTGTGGCAGGTCTGGATTCAGGTTTCGGCGTTGTCGTGATCGGTATTTGTCTGGGCGCACTGGAGAGCCTGACCAGTTTTTATCTGGGCAGCGGCTGGCGTGAAGCCCCCGGACTGATCCTCCTTATCCTGGCACTGGCAGTTCGCCCCAACGGTGTGTTTGGCAAAGCCAGCATACGCAAGGTATAACGGTCATGCCAAGCTTACAATTCCCGACAATGCAACTTGCCATGCCCGTCCCTCTCCTCAATCCTCTCCCGCAAGCGGGAGAGGAAGCGAATGAGAACTCCCTGAATCGCTGCGTTATTTTTACGTTAAATCCATGTTGAAACGAATATTGTTATTACGCGGCACCGAAATCATCGCCCTGATGCTGTTAGCGAGCATCCCGCTGACCGTGAACAATTCTTACGTGCTGGGCTTGCTGACACTGCTGACCATTTACGGAATACTGTTGATCGGCCTGGATGTGACGGTCGGCTATCTGGGGCAGGTAAATCTCGCCCAGGCCGCCTTCTTAGGTTTGGGTGCGTATGCAGCAGCATTAAGCGTTACAGTACTCGGCTTCGGCATGATGGGTGCACTCGGGGTCAGCATGCTGATCGGCCTGGTACTGGGCGGCCTGCTGGCTTTTCCTGCGTTGCGCCTTGAAGGGCCACAGTTCGCGCTGGCAACGCTGAGCTTCTCGGCGCTTGCCACGACCGTGCTTAACGAATGGGATGGACTGACCGGCGGTGCTCAGGGTCTGTCCCTGAACCGGCCTGATTTTTTTGGCCATGCGTACGATGCGCCGGGTTTTTACTGGCTGTGCCTGATCATGCTGGCACTGGTGTGGATGGCGATGCGCAATCTGCTCGCCTCGCAATGGGGACGCGCCTTCGAAGCCTTGCGTGACAGCCCGATTGCCACCGATGCAATGGGGGTCGGGACTTTCCGCCACAAAGTCGCAGGCTTTGCGCTGGGTTCTTCACTCGGCGGCCTGGCAGGCGGACTGTATGCGTTCAACTTCCAGTATCTGCAGCCGCAAAGTTTTACCTATGACCTGATGGTGATTTTGCTGCTGGGCGTGGTGCTGGGCGGACGCAAGAGTCTGTGGGGTGCGTTCTTCGGCGCGTCGCTGATCGTGCTGCTGCCGAACCTGTTATCCAACCGCCTGCTGTTCGAGATCATTTCAGCGGCAGGCTTGTTGCTGGCCGTCGCAGCCGGCAGTCGCGGCTGGATGAAAAAAACCACCCGGCCGTTTCAGGCGCTCGCACCAGTGGTTGCGATGGGGCTCCTGGTAGTGGGCGGCTTCATGGTGGAAAACACCGAAAACTGGCGCAAGGCAATTTTTGCGTTGATGCTGTTCTCGGTCGTGGTTGGCCTGCCCGATGGCATCATGGGGTTTGCCGCGCGCTACCTGACGCGTTTGTTCCGCATTGCACCTTCCACCTTGCCGTCTGCGTCCAATCTGGATGACGTGCTGCCGCTCAAGCAATCCGATAACGGCGTGCTTTTGGAATTAAAAGACCTGAAACGCTATTTTGGCGGCGTAAAAGCCGTCGATGGCATTTGTATGACGGTACGCAAAGGTCACGTGCACGGCCTGATCGGACCCAACGGATCGGGCAAGAGTACCGCCGTGAATGTCATCTCGGGGCTCTATGCACCGACTGCAGGCGAAGTGCTGCTGCTGGGGATAGCCTTACCCACAGGCAGCCTGTTCAAGGTGGCGCGCGCAGGAGTTTCCCGCACCTTCCAGAATTTGCAGCTGTTCGGCGAATTATCCGCCCTGGATAACGTCATGCTGGCAATGAAGGGCGCTTACCGCGTCCCGCTGCCGCTGGTGTTGCTGGGGTTATCCAAAGCGGAAGGACATCGCGCGCAGGCTGACGCGCTGGCGCTGCTGGAACTGGTCGGTTTGAAAGATCAGGCGCGTGTCCATGCCAAAGATCTGACTTATGGTTCGCAGCGCTTCCTGGAAATTGCCCGTGCACTGGCGCGCAAGCCGGAACTGCTGATACTCGATGAGCCCGCAGCCGGTCTGGCTCACCCTGACGTAAGCGTATTGGTGTCTATCATCAAGACTATCCGGCAGCGCGGCATCACCATGATCCTGATCGAGCACCACATGGATGTGGTCAGCGAATTGTGCGACGTGGTCACGGTGATCGATAGCGGACAAGTGATTGCACAGGGCACGGCGGATGAAGTCAAGCGCGACCCGAAGGTGATCAAGGCATACCTGGGCGCAGCAGCAGATGAAGCAGACGCCACACCCGTTCCGGCTTAATAAAGGAAACTAACTAAAATGCTTCAAGTTGAAAATCTGCACGCGGGCTATGGCACCAGCGAAGTGCTGGTCGGCACGACGCTGCATGTAAAACAGGGCACGGTCGTGGCGCTGATCGGTGCCAACGGTGCCGGCAAAACCACCACGATGCGCGCCATCTCGGGCATGATCAAACCGACCGGAGGACAGGTTCTGCTGGGTGGCAAACCGGTGCAGGGCTTGAGCGCCTCGCGCATTGCCAAGCTTGGCCTGGCCCACTCGCCGGAAGGCCGTAAGGTGTTCGGCCCCTTGTCCGTCGAAGACAATCTGCTGCTCGGCGCTTACAATCACCTGCCGATGTTCTTTGGCTTTCGCGGCAAAGCGGCAACTGATCTTGCAAAGATATATGAGCTGTTTCCGCGCCTGAAGGAGCGCAGAAAACAAGCTGCAGGCACGCTGTCGGGCGGCGAACAACAGATGCTGGCGATAGGCCGTGCACTGATGGCCAATCCCAAAGTAATCCTGCTGGACGAACCTTCCATGGGTCTCGCGCCCGTCATCGTCCAGGAAGTATTCAGCATCATCCGCAGGCTTAAAGAAGCCGGCATTACCCTGCTCCTTGTCGAGCAATTCGCCAAGAGCGCACTGGAAGTGGCGGACTATGCCTACGTGATGGAGAGGGGGCGCATCGCAGTGGAAGGCACCCCTGCCGAACTGAATCAAAATGAACGGGTGATCGCAGCTTATCTGGGCTGATTATCCGGGGTGATGCGCTGTTGACGGACTGACAGGCTGTCCCCTGTTATCAGCTCACTGAAATACAGCTGTTTTTTATTCCCGGCGTCAGGAAGAGGTGTCACTCGTGGAAAAACGCTTCGAATATTTCGCTCAACTTGCCGTTATGTCTATTCTGGTGGTGGGTTGCTTTCTGGTGCTGAGGCCGTTTCTGGCCGCAATGCTGCTTGCCACCGTGGCGTGCGTCTCGACCTGGCCTCTTTATCTTTGGTTGTTGCGCAGGATGAAGGGCAGGCAAAACATAGCCGCGTTCACCATGACATTATCGCTGGCACTCGTGGTTATCCTGCCGCTGGCCTTGGTGGCATACAACCTTGCCGATAACATTACCGCCTTTTACGATGGGGTCAAGCAGGCCGTCGAGGCGGGGCCGCTGGAGCCTCCGGCTTGGGTAAAAGGGATACCGATAGTCGGCAGGTCGGTCGATGGATACTGGCACCTGCTCGCCACCAACCAGGAAGAAATGCTCGCTCTGGTGAAACGTTTTCTGGAATCCGCCAAGGACTTTCTGCTTGCGGGCGGAATCCTGCTCGGGCAGGGTGTCGTGGAAATGAGCCTGGCCGCCTTCGTCAGCTTCTTCTTCTACCGTAATGGCGAGGCATTGTTGCGTTTCCTCAACGTGGCGATGGATCGCGTGGTTGGAACCCATGCGGTGAACGTTCTCGGCATCATCAATAACACCGTGCAGGGTGTCATGTACGGACTCTTGGGAACCGCTCTGGCACAGGGTTTAATGGCGACAATCGGTTTCGCGATCGCAGGCGTACCGGCAGCGCTGTTGCTCGGCGTAGTTACTTGTCTGCTCTCCCTGATTCCCGTTGGGCCGCCCCTGATATGGGGCAGCGCGGCCATCTGGCTGTTCTACCAGGGCGCGGTGGGATGGGGAATTTTCATGCTGCTGTGGGGATTTTTTCTGATCAGCAGCGTGGATAATGTGGTGAAACCCCTGCTCATCAGCCGCAGCAGCAACTTGCCGTTTATCCTGGTTTTGTTCGGTGTGATGGGTGGGGTGCTGGCCTTCGGCTTCGTCGGTGTTTTCATTGGACCGACGCTGCTTGCGGTGGGATTCAGCCTGTTACAGGAGTGGACGGCCCGCAATAGCAAGGTTTGAAAAAAGCCGGGATCATTCCCGGCTTTTGATTAGAACGAATACCGAACTTCTTCCAAAATCTCGCCTTAAACAATCACAAGATCCAATATCAATTTATTTGCCGAGACCGGATAAGCGCTCCGCTGCACGCACGGCGTTCGCCACCAGCATGGTGATGGTCATCGGGCCGACACCGCCGGGAACCGGGGTGATCCAGCCGGCGACTTCCTTCGCGGAATCAAAATCCACGTCGCCGCACAGCTTGCCGTCTGGCATGCGGTTGATGCCGACATCGATCACCGCTGCGCCGGGTTTGATCATGCTGCCGGTGATCATTTTCGCCTTGCCGGTAGCGACGACGAGGATGTCGGCGTCGCGGGTGTACTTGGCGAGGTCGACGGTCTTGGAGGTGCAGATGGTGACGGTGGCGTTATGTTGCAGCAGCATCAGCGCCATCGGCTTGCCGACGATGTTGCTGCGCCCGACCACCACGGCATGCTTGCCTTCGATGGGCACGCCGCATTTTTCCAGCAGCTTCATCGCGCCGTAAGGGGTGCAGGGGGCGAAGCGCATGTTGCCGGTGACCAGCGCGCCGACGTTCATCGGGTGGAAGCCGTCCACATCCTTGTCCGGGCTGATGGCTTCGAGCACCTTGCTGGTGTCGATGTGTTTGGGCACGGGCAGTTGCACGAGGATGCCGTGGATCTTCGGGTCGCTGTTCAGTTCGGCGATTTTTTTCAGCAGCACAGCTTCCGGTGTGTCGGCTGCCATGATGATGTGCTCGGAATGCAGGCCCAGTTCGGCGCAGGCTTTCACCTTGTTGGCGACATACACCTTGGAGGCGGGGTCTTCGCCGACGATGATAACCGCCAGCCCCGGCGTGACGCCGCGTAGTTTCAGTGCATTGGCGCGCTCCTTCCACTCGGCGCGCACTTCCTGTGCGATGGCCTTGCCGTCGATAATCTGTGCCGTCATGATTTTCTCCCGTTGGTTAAGTGAGTTACTTGCCTGAAGATTTATTCTGGTACGCCTTGATGCCATTCGTGATTTCCGCATGAGCCGCTTCAACCCCTTCCCAGCCGTTGATCTTGACCCACTTGCCCGGCTCCAGGGCTTTGTAGAGTTCGAAGAAATGCTTGATTTGCTCCAGCGTGATTTTCGGCAAATCCTCGTAAGTTAGAACTTCATGGTAGAGCGGAGTCAGCTTGTCGGTGGGCACCGCGATGATTTTGGCATCGCCGCCGCCTTCGTCCGACATGCTCAACATGCCGACCGGACGGCAGGGGATGATAGCACCATGAATGATGGGAAACGGGGTGACCACCAGCACATCCACCGGGTCGCCATCGTCGGCGATAGTTTCCGGGATGAAGCCATAGTTGCACGGATAGCGCATCAGCGACCCGATGAAACGATCCACCACCAGCACGCCGGAAACCTTGTCCACTTCGTACTTTACCGGGTCGGCGTGCTTGGGGATTTCAATGATGACATTGCATTCGTAGGGAAGATTGTCGCCGGGGCGAACATTTAACAAACTCATACTGCTCCTTAAGGTTAGCGAAATAAAAAACGCGTAATTATAAGCGAATCAGGGCGATGCCGCAGGGCCGTATTCGGTTTAGAATGATTCATCTTTATCACTGGGAGGTGATGTCATGGCAATGCAAGCGAAGCTAACCGGCAAAATGGTGATCGGCCAATCGGGCGGCCCCACCGTCGTCATCAACCAATCGCTGGTCGGCGCGGTGCTGGCGGCGCGCCGGCAACCCAACATCACCGGCATTCTCGGCGCGCGCCACGGCATCGCCGGCATCATGAAGGAAGACTTCATCGACCTGACCACGCAAAGCGTCGAGCAGCTCGAACTGGTCGCCACCACCCCGGCGGCGGCGCTGGGTTCGGTGCGCCTCAAGCCCGGCAAGGCCGAGTGCGAAAAGGTGTTCGAGGTGTTCAGGAAGAACGACGTGCGCTATTTCTTCTACATCGGCGGCAACGATTCCGCCGAGACCGCGCATATCATCGCCGAGATGGCGAAGGAAGCGAATTACGATTTCTGCACCGTGCATATCCCCAAGACCATCGACAACGATCTGAAAGTCACCGACCACTGCCCGGGCTTTGCTTCGGCGGCGCGTTTCGTCGCGCTGGCCTTCATGGGCGACGACCGCGACAACCGCGCGCTGCAAGGCATCAAGGTCAACGTGGTGATGGGGCGCAGCGCCGGCTTCCTGACCGCCGCGTCGGCCCTGGCGCGCCAGACGGAAGGCGACGGCCCGCATCTGATCTACCTGCCGGAGCGCGTGTTCGATGTCGAAAAATTCCAGCAGGATGTGCGCGATACGATGGCGAAATATGGCCGCTGCGTGATTGCCGCTTCCGAAGGGATTTCCGACAAGGACGGCAACCCGATCTCGACCAGCGGCGAACGCGACTCGCACGGCAATATCCAGCTTTCCGGCTCGGGTGCCTTGGGCGACACGCTGGCCGCGCTGGTGAAAGAAGCCTTCACCGGACAGAAGGTGCGCGTGCGCGCCGACACCTTCGGCTACCTGCAACGCTCCTTCCCGACCATCATTTCCGAAGTCGATGCGAAGGAAGCGCGCGAAGTCGGCACCGTTGCAGTGAACCACGCCGCCAGCACCGGCCAGCCCGGCTCGGTGGCGATCCGCCGCCTGAGCAGCAAGCCGTATACCAGCGAATGCTTCATCACGCCGCTATCGACCGTGGCGAAAGTCGCCACCGAGATGAAGGACGAATACATCAACGCGGCGGGCAACGATGTGACGCAGGCGTGGCTGGATTACGTCGCGCCGCTGGTAGGCGAGTTGCCGAAGATGGGCCGTTTGTAGGTCTTTGCACCATTACCACTCGCATGCAGAAGTCTTCATGGGGTGGAAGTGGCAGCCCGCGTTTTTTCGAGCAGGTAAAACAGGCATGAACCTAGAAAAATGAGTTGTCCACGAAAAACACGAAAGTCACGAAATAAACCAATAGATTACTTGGATGTGGCAATTCACCCATTGAGTGTTGTTATTACTCAGTAGTCAGAAATTAAAGTTACAAAAAATCGATGTTCATGTGTAGGAGCCCGATTTATCGGGCGATAGCCAATCTTAAAATCGCCCGATAGCCCTGCATAGCCATTCCACTAACCCATCAAAAAACGATGGATAAGTGGCTGGTTAAATCGGGATCATACAACGACGCTTTGGCTTAAGCAAGGATTTTGACTGCTGGCACATGTGTCGTCTAACCAACCGACTGCTGTGTAATCACGGCATCCATTTAATTTTTCGTGTTTTTTGTGGATGAAAAAAGGTTTTTAGGATGAAAGATAAACAACGCGGTGCATCCGCCGCGAAGGGCAGGGCCGCACCTGCCGAAAAAACCGGCCTGCATCCGCGCAACCCGCATCGGGGCCGTTACGACTTCAGGCAGCTCATCGCCTGCAGCCCGGAGCTGGCGGCATTTGTCGCGACGAATGAGTATGGCGACGAGTCCATCGCTTTCGCCGACCCGGCGGCGGTCAAAGCGCTCAACCGTGCGTTGTTGAAACAGACATACGGCATCACGGGCTGGGACATTCCGGCGCAGTATCTCTGCCCGCCCATCCCGGGCCGGGCGGACTAGCTCCACGACCTCGCCGCTCTGCTGGGTGCCGGCAACGGCGGCATCATCCCGCGCGGCAAATCCGTCCGGGTACTCGACATCGGCGTCGGCGCCAAC
>JAUSNM010000038.1 GCA_030645535.1 Gallionella sp.
CGGCAGGTTTTCACGCAGTGAGCCCACCGCACTGACCGAAATGATGTCGGTCACGCCCAGGCGCTTCATCGCGTCGATATTGGCGCGAAAATTGATATCCGAAGGTGAAATACGGTGTCCTCTGCCGTGACGCGGCAGGAATGCAATCGTCTGTCCGGCCAGTTCACACAGCATGATCTCATCGGACGGTTCGCCAAAAGCCGATTCAGCCTTAACCCAGCGGGAATTTTCCCGCCCCTCAATATGATAAACACCGCTACCGCCGATAATTCCCAACATGAATCAATTCTCCAACATGGATTTGTAAATAAAATTCTGCAACACGGTAAGGTCGACACTTGAACTTTGAACAAACTCCATGCCATGCATGACGATCTTGTCACCTGTCTGGCTATCGTTCTCTGTACGCACATTGCGTATCACTGCGGACACAAGAAATACCTGGCTCTCGCCGCCGACTTGCATGCGCAGACCCACTGACACTGCATCACCCACCTGACCGAAGGCTTTACTGGCGTGAATGCGCGCGCCGGAAATGCTCATATCTTCGATGATTGCCGGCGTTTTTAAGCCGGTAACGCTTGAGTCTACCGTGCACACCAGCCTCAGCTTGATGCGCACCGCGCCGCGCATATTGGTCGTCTTGATTTGCGCAGGATACGCCAGATGCAGATAAGGGTATGGGGTCAGACAAACGCTGATGACGTTGCTGCTGAATTCGTAGGTTTTGGTACCTGAAAAACCGCGCACCACGAACCCGTGGCCTTCCTTGATAAAACTCAGCTTTTCTTCTTGCCTGGGATGGGATACCAGCACACTTTTTTTATTCATGAAACCGATCAGTTTCACAAAATAACGCTGTTTGTCCGAAGAAAAATCCTGCAATTGAACCGTATCGCCGATGGCAAGTTTGATCGACAGCAAATCCTCGAATTTATCTATCGGCGCGGGCTCCTCGGCAACATGCTCCGTTGTGCCGCCTCTCCTTGCGACATGCGCCGCCCCGCCCTGGCGAAACAGACCATTTTCTGAAAGCCCCTCCAGCTGCCGCGCTGTTTCGACCACAGCCCCCTCACGCAGCAGCAAGCGTCCGGATTTATCGAACACTGACCATGCCAGCGGCAGGCCAAGTTGAATATCGTTGTGTCTGACTGGCCGCAATTTTTCGTCCATAGCTATACCCTTGCTCTCAAATTACGTACGGACAGGCACGCGCGCCGCCAACGCGCACATCAATTCATAACTGATGGTGCCCGCAGCAGCAGCCACCTGTTCGATCGGCAATCCCGCACCCCACAGCGTAACCAGACTTCCCGCGCAGGCTTGCGGTATCGCTGTCAAATCCACACACAGCATATCCATGGAGACGCGCCCCAGCAGCGTTGATGCGCTGCCGTCAACCAGTACCGGCGTGCCATTCGGTGCATGGCGCGGATAACCATCTGCATAACCGCAGGCCACGATGCCGATACGCATAGCGCGATCCGCGCGAAACTGCCCTGCATAACCCACTTCGTCGCCCGCGCGCAAATCCTGCGTGGCGATAATACGGCTGCTCAGGGTCATCACCGGTTTCAGCCCCACAGACTGCGCGGTGGTATCGGCAAACGGGGACGCGCCATACAGCATGATGCCGGGGCGCACCCAATCAACATGGGTCGCCGGATAGCGCAGCAGCGCGGCGGAATTGGCATAACTGCGCGCGACGCGATATTGTGCTGCAATATCGTTGATCAGCGCCAATTGGTCAGACACCCCGCGCGTCTCATCGGCAAAGGCAAAATGGCTCATCACTGTGATTTCGCGTACCGCGGCGTGACGGCGCAGTTGCTCCATCGCGACGGCTACCTGGTCTGGCGCGAAGCCCAACCGGTGCATGCCGCTGTTGACCTTGAGCCAGACATCCAGCGCTGCTCGTTTGGGATAGGCGTCCAGCAGCGCGATCTGCCATTCACTGTGGATGACACAGGTCAGCTGATATTCCGCGACCAGTTCCAGGTCGGAAGCCTCAAAAAAACCTTCCAGCAGCAATATCGTCTGGCGGTATCCGGCTTCACGCAGACGTATTGCGTCCGGTATATCCAGCAGTGCAAAACCGTCTGCGCCGGCTAAGGCTTCAGCCACGCGCAGCAGGCCATGCCCATAGCCATTTGCCTTGATGACAGCCATGATGCGCGACGAGGTAGAACGACGAGCGACAGACAGATTGTTTTGCAGCGCATTCTGGTCAATGTAGGCTTGTATGGGACGCGGCATGAATGTTCGGTTTGGGCGGGGTAGAGGTTACGTAATGATAGCAGGGGGCATACTTTCATGATATAAAACGAACTGATAAAAAATACATCCGTTGAATGAATATCGGCTTCTACATCATACTTGCAGCGCAATTCCTCTCCGCACTCGCTGACAATGCGTTGTTGTTCGCCGCTATTGCCCTGCTGAAAGATTTGCACTCGCCCTCCTGGCACACGCCGGTGCTGCAAGAAGCCTTTATCTTTTCCTACATCGTGCTGGCTCCGTTCGTCGGCGCATTCGCTGATTCGCTGCCCAAGGGGCGCGTGATGTTCGTCAGCAACAACATCAAAATTGCAGGCTGCGTCGCGATGCTGCTCGGCGTCAATCCGCTGATTGCTTACGGCCTGGTAGGATTGGGGGCTGCGGCCTACTCGCCGGCAAAATACGGCATTCTCACCGAATATCTGCCGCCTGAGAAACTGGTACTGGCAAACAGCTGGATGGAAGGCCTGACCGTGCTGGCCATCGTACTGGGCGCTGTGGTCGGCGGATTATTGATCAGCCAGTCCATCGCCATGCCGATGCTGCATTTGTGGGATATTCCGGTAATCGACACCGGCATAGACACCGCACCGGAACTTGCGATTGCCATCATCGTAGTGATCTACTTTGCAGCGGCCTTGTTCAATCTCTACATCCCGCGCGTGGCGCTGGATCACAGGCCGCTCAGCCGCAACCCGGTTTTTTTGCTTGGCGAATTCTGGCACAACTTCAAACTGCTGTGGAAAGACCCGCTAGGCCGCGTCTCACTCGCCGTCACCACGTTGTTCTGGGGTACCGGTGCGACGCTGCGTCTGATCGTATTGGGCTGGGCGGCCGTCGCGCTGCACTATGACATTGCCAGCGCCGCCAAACTGACCGCCTGGGTTGCCATCGGCATCGCCATCGGCTCCGTGCTGGCCGCAAAATTCGTCAAGCTGGAAAACTCGGTGAAAGTGCTGCCGATCGGCATCGCGATGGGACTGGTGGTATTGATCATGATCCCGATAACCAACAGCACGCTGGCAATCCTGTTGCTGATCGCCATTGGTGCGATGGGTGGCTATTTCGTGGTGCCGATGAATGCCCTGTTGCAGCATCGCGGCCACCTGCTGATGGGCGCGGGCAGCTCTATCGCGGTGCAGAACTTCAACGAGAACCTCTGCATCTTCGGGATGCTGGGCCTTTCGGCGGGGATGAGCGCGGCCGGCCTGTCGATCCACACGATCATCATCGTGTTCGGCCTGATGGTCTCGGGGGCGATGACCCTGCTCTACCGCCGGCACAGCCACGACCAGGACGACGGCAGCACGCTTCGAAGATAGCGATCCG
>JAUSNM010000055.1 GCA_030645535.1 Gallionella sp.
AGTTCAGACGAACTGGATTGAGGTGATGGAGATCAACGCACCGAGTGCAGCGCCGGCCAGTACATCGCTGGGGTAGTGCAGGCCGAGTATCGGGCGGGACAGGGCGACCAGCAAGGAAAATGGCAACACCAGCCAGATCAGCGCGGGGAAATAATACACGGCGATGATGCTGAATGACGCGGCATGCAGCGTGTGGCCGGACGGGAAGCTGAACTGGTCGAGCGTTTGGCCTGCACAGACGATGGCCGGATAAACGTTGAACGGGCGCGGACGCAGAGTTCTGCTTTTGATGAGTTTGTAAATCGCCGTGCCGAGCAAACCTGCTGCGAGCATGTGCAACACAGCGGGCAACGCCACTGCCTGATAACACAGCAACAGCACTGCCATCAGTACGTACCAGAATATCCCGTCGCCCAGGCGGCTGATCAGGCAGAACACGCGGCGTACAAAAAGGTGGCGACTCTGCCGATTGCAAAACAGGCAGAGTTCCACATCGTAATCGCTAATCCGTTGAAGCGGCGAATTCAGATTGGACATGGTCAACGTGAAACTCGCGTAGCGATTCGTTTGCTCACTCGCCCGCTTGTCGCGCCATGGTCGCTGCATCGCAGCGGGAACCTGGCGGAGATGCCCCTTGCGGGTACGGGAGAGGGTTGGTGAGAGGGGAACGGGCATGGGGTGATTTATCTTCGCCAAGCCCGTTTACTCCCTGCGTGTGCACAGTCTCGAGCAGCACCGATTCCATCTGACCCATGATGTGATCCCAGGTCAGGGTTTTCATCGTGTGACGTGCAGCCTGGCGTAAACGCTGTACCTGATCCAGATCTGCTATCAGCGTTTTTGCCTGTGTGACAAACGCCTGCGTGTCGCCCAACGCTACCAGCGCGCCGTTGGTGTTATGGACGATATGTTGGCGGGCGGCAGCGTAATCGTAGGCGATGGTTGCCAGGCTGCTGGCCATCGCTTCGACCGTGACATTGCCATAGGTCTCGGTCAGGCTGGGGTAGATGAAAATGTCGCCGGAGGCGTAATGTTCGGCCAGCGCTTCGCCTGTCTGCATGCCGGCAAAAATTACATCCGGGTACTGTTTTTGCAATCCTGCGCGCGCGGGGCCGTCGCCCACCAGAACCATCTTCGCTCGCGGATTCACGATGCGCATTTGTTCAAAAGCCAGCAGAGCCACAGTCAGATTTTTTTCTGCTGCGATGCGGCTTACCAGTATCACAACCGGGGTGGCATCATCGGCACCCCAGCAAGCGCGCAACGCACGACTGCGCTTGACCGGATTAAACAGCTCGGTGTCCACGCCGCGCGATACGACCCGCACGTTCTGGTAGCCTTCCTGCTCCAGTTGCAACTGCAACTGTGCCGTCGGCACCAGTGTACACGCCGCCTTGTTGTGGAAATGACGCAGGTAGGCGGCGATTGGCCATTTCAGCAGGCCGATGCCATAGTGTTGCGTGTAGCTGTGAAAATTGGTGTGAAAATCCGTGCTGACAGGAATATTCAATTTTCGGGCGGCGGATAATGCTGACCAGCCCAGCGGACCTTCGGTGGCGATATGCACGATGTCCGGACGCTGCTGCTGCCACAGGCGCAACAACAGGCCTTTTGCGGGCAGCCCGGATTTGAGTCCGGAATAACCCGGGATAGGCATGCCGGCTACCAGCGTCTCGCGGTAGTTTTCTGTGTCAGTTGCAATATCCTGTTTGTACTGGCGCGGTCGGATCAGGTGGATATTGTGTCCGCGCAGGCAGAGACCTTTGACCATGCGACCAATGGTGATGGCGACCCCGTTCACCTCGGGCAGGTAGGTTTCGGTGACCAGCGCAATTTGCAGCGCTGCCGGCAATTCGATGATTTCATTTAATGTTTTCATGAAATACATCGTGCAGCGCTTGCATGAATCTTTAATTATGTTTTCTTGAATAATTTATGACGCCATCAAAACCAGTCCCCAGATGACGACCGCATTGACAAGGCTGACCAGTACCGCTGCGCTGCCGATGTCCTTGGCGCGTTTGGCCAGATCGTGACTATCCAGCGAGATGCGGTCCACGGTGGCTTCAATAGCCGAGTTAAGCAATTCGACGATAATCACCAGCAGCACACTGCCTATCATCAATGCCCGGCCAATGAGGCTTACATGCAACCAGATGGCGAGCGGAATCAGGATGACGGCGAGCAGCGCTTCCTGGCGAAACGCATCTTCGTGCTTGTAGGCGGCGCGAAATCCGGCCAGCGAATAGCCAAACGCGCTGCATAAACGCCGTAATCCGGTTTTGCCTTTGTAGGGACTTTCCATTGCATGACTCCAGAAGTAAAGTCACAATTATGCGTCAATAACATGACAGCAAAATTTCTGCATAACGCGCCTGCGCGTCAAAAATCGTTAAAAAGGCCATTTATCCACGAAAAACACTTAACAAATCGAAAGCTTGCCTGCATGAAGCAGGAGCCTCAAAAAGACGCTGGAATTTAACATTCGAGTGGCCATTTGCCTGATGTATTGCTATGCAAAAAGTTTGGCCTCGCCGTTGTTCTGAGCAATTTCGCTGAAGCGGAAGCGGGAGACGCTGCGGTGCAATATCTCGGAGGCGCGGGCCATGCCGGCCATTTCATCGCGTGTATTTTCGATGTCATTGCTGGTGCTGGCGCTGATGTTGTGTACTTCGGCCATGTGTGTGGCGATGAGTTCTCCGGAGGTGGATTGCTCCTGCGTGGCCTGTGCGATTTGTTGCATGCGTACAGCTACCAGTTGCATGGAATCTCCGATTTCAGCCAGTACGGCATCGGTCCTCTTGCCGCGTTTTACACCGATTTTGGCTGTTTCACGCGCCGACTGCATGACGCTGACGGCATTCCGGGCAGAAACCTGCACTTCCTGGAGCAGTTCCGAAATGTCCTTGACTGAATTGGCTGTCCGGTCGGACAGGGTTCTGACCTCGTCCGCCACCACCGCGAAACCGCGACCATGCTCACCGGCTCTTGCGGCTTCGATGGCGGCATTCAGCGCCAGCAGGTTGGTTTGCCCTGCGATGTCTTTGATGATCTTGCTGATATCGCTGACCCGATGCAAGGTCTGATTGAGGCCGTCCATGGTCTGAACAGATTCATTCATGGTCATGTCAAGAGCAGAGATGGCCTCCAGGGTTTGACGGCCAGCCTCGCTGCCTTCTCTTACCTGCTCGCGTGTGCGGTTTGCGGCATCGGCTGCGAAATTGGCGTTTTCGGCAATGGCAAAAATGGTGCTGCGCATCTCCTGAATCGAGTCGTTGGCATTGGATGCCTTCTCGGATTGCGCATTCGCATTGGTGCTGACCGCATGCGTCATTTGCAGCACCTTGCTGGTGGCCTTGGATGCCTGGTCAGAGGACAAGTTGACCTCGCGCAGGATGCCCTCGAAGCTTGCGATGAAGGAATTGACGGTACTCGCCATGACACCGATCTCGTCGGCATGGCTGGCAGGCAGCCGGTGGGTGAGATCACCATTGATCAGATGATCCATGGCACTGATGACATCATCCACGCGTTTTTTCAGGTAGCGATTGAAACGCGCCTGAAAGGAAATGATGACGATTCCGGCAAAAAACAACGGCAAGACGATGATCCAGATAATGCGATTGACGGCGCTGTTGATCGAGGCTTTGGCGTCCGCCCAGGTTGACTCGTTGGCGGTCATCAGTGCGTCGATGTCGGCAATCATCGGTCCGGTATGCATGCCATAAAGCATATCCTGCGCAGTGACCGCATCTGCCGGGCTGGTGCTTGCAATCTGGACGGCCAGTTTCAGCCCCTTTGCATATTCTTCCCATGCGCTCAGCGCATGCGCAAGTTTGGCTTGATCAACGCCAGGCTGAGCAGCCTGCACTGTGCCTTGATGCAGGGCGCGAATCTTCTTGTCTGCCACTGCCAGTGTTTTCTCTGTTTCCTGGAGGATGGGATCTGCACGCGAGATTGCCAGCGCTTCGCTTTTGATAGCGGACAAATTGGCCGCAAATATCTGTTGGTTCTGATATTGATCGAATGTGTTGCGCAACATGGAAAGTTGTATCACGGCGAAAATAATGACGCCGGACAGACTGATCAGGGTGATCAGGGCGATCAGGCGCAATTGGGATTGAAGCGTCATGGCAGGCTCCCCATCGTGCGTTGTTCAATGAACAGGCTGTTGCCGGGCATTTTTTTCGCCATTTTCTTGGCGTCAGACATGGCCGCAGAGACTTCGTGATGCGACATGAATTGTCCGGGCGATATCTGGATCGCGCCTATGGACAGACTGGTGAGCGGGTGGAAGTGAATCTGGCCATCGCGGCCTTCGCTGGAATAGCCGCCGTCGATCAGATGCTCTTCCCTGAACAGCAACGACGCGGCTTGTTCAAACGAGCGCAGCGCCTGTTCGCAGCGCGTCTTCCAGTCGCGGCTTTGCATCAACAGGATGAAGTCATCACCACCGATATGGCCGATGAAATCCTGCTTGTGATCGCATGCCCAGCCAAGCAGGCGTCCGGTGAGCTGGATCATTTCATCGCCTTTGCGATAGCTGTAAGTGTCATTGAAAGGCTTGAAGTGATCGAGGTCGCAATAGCAGGCGATAAACGGTGTGTTCGCTTGCAACAGGCGTTCGATGTGCTCATTGATGGGCACGTTGCCCGGCAGCAGACTGAGCGGATTGGCATAGCGCGCTGACTCCAGCTGCATCCTGGTCAGCTCACGCAACAGGTCTTGCCCCGAAGCTACGCCGATGTAGCGTTCGTTCTCGGTGATGATGAAGCCGTCGGCGAAATGGCGGGTATCCGCTTCCGCCAGATAATGGCTCAGTTCCTCGATCGGCATGCTCTTTTCCACCAGCAGAGGGAGGCTTTGTATAAATTTGTTGCACGGCTTCTTGCCGATCAATTCGCGCTGGAATGGCTTGGAGTAGCAGTCGATGAACAGATAGCGGTTGATGAGTCCGATCGGCAGCCCGTTCTTGACCACAGGGATGATGTGTAAGGCGGGGTTGCTGGAAAAACGTTCAAAGACCTGGTCATTCGACGTTTCAGGCTGTACCGGTTCAACATAGCTCAGCAGTTTCTGAGCCGTTATCTGCGAGCGATGACTCACCTGGGCCGCAGGAAAAATGCAGATATTGGATGAGTTGATGATGCTGCTGGTCTCGTTGGATGCCAGCAAGGGCGGCGTATGGCTCGGGCGTGCGATGAAATACCCTTGTCCCAGCGCGATGCCGATGTCTTTAACCACGCGCAATTCGCCTTCGGTTTCGATTCCTTCGGCGATGACGCGCGTGCCGCAACTCTCGGCGATCTGCTGGATGGATTTCAAAAATTGCAATTTGATCGGATCGTGATCCACACCCTGCACGAAATGCATGTCGATCTTGATGTACTCGGGGCGCAATTCGGACCACAGGCGCAAACTGGAGAAGCCTTCGCCAAGATCATCGATGGCGGTCTTGAAACCCATGGCCCGATAGTGCAGCAGCGCGCTGCGCATTTCTTCGAAATCGTAAGTGGGCTGGTTCTCGGTGATCTCCATGACGACGCGCGCAGGATCAATGCCCAGCTGGCGCATGAATTCCAGGGTCTGACCGTTTTTGAAGCCGGGGTGGGTCAGCGTCTCAGGACTGATGTTGAGGAACAGACTGCCCGGCAATTTTTGCTTGGCAAATGCCTCCAATACAATTTGGCGCGCCAGCATTTCGACTTCCAGCGACAGGTTCTGTTGTGCGGCTGCGCCAAACAGATTGACAGGCGAATGCAGCGGACTGTCGGCCGGGCCGCGTATCAGGCCTTCAAAACCCAGAAATTCACCACTCTTGAGGTCAATGATGGGCTGGAACAGGGCGCTCAGCTTGCGTTGAGCAATGATAGTCTGGAGTGGCGTCATGTCTTGTGCAGGCGCTAGGCTGCGCCTGAATTGCGCGTGCGGTGCGCGGGCACCTGAACGATGTAACTCAACGGGTAATGTGGCGAGCATGGGGTTTTACCGTAATCTGTCTTGAGGCCCGCACACTAGCGCGATGTTGTGACAGTGATATGACAGGCAAAGCTGCGGGAACCCGATGCCATTTTTCCGTTGGGAATGGAATGGGCACGTCTGCTGAGAAACTTGCGACCTCAAGTCACCTGATCGCAAGTCTGTAGTGGTGCGCCCGGAGCGATGAATCCGGGTGCCGGCAAAAGATTATTTTGCTGCTGTGATCATCTGCCATAAGGCAGGCAGTCAGCAATGATGACGTGCAGATCACGATCATGACCGGAACGTCGTTTTCTCAGATAGCCGTCGTTCAACAAGGCCGATCACACAAAAACTCACACGGTCAGGCTAGCGTCCCAATTCCTGCTGTACGGCCCGATAGAAACGCTCATAGAAATCCTTATTCGTTACGGTCTCGCCCCGTATCTTTACCTGATTATCGACCTCGCTCTTACTGCTGATGGAAATGGGAGACACGAGAGGCACGCCAATTGAAGTGCTCTGGCGGCTGGTCTTAACGTCGAAATGCTCTTCAGTGGCGGTTACGAACAGCGTGGAGCCACTGGCATGTTGGCCGCAGGTGACGTAAAGACGCAGTATGGCATGACGATTCTCTTCGATTTGGAATTCTTTGGCGCCGATAAGGTTATGTTCGGCGCGGTCCTCAACGATATAGCCATCTCTGAGCAATACGCGGCGGGCAGCCTCGCATGCGGGTTCAGCAGTGGCGGCAAAATTTCTGCTATGGCGTGAATCGGTATGAAATTCCTCTTTCTCGGCATAGGTACGGGGGCCGCTGCACGCAGCGAGCAACAGGGATATCAGCGTCAAAACCAAACTGTAACGTTTCATTTTTCCTCCCGGCAACATAATTAATTGGATGCGCTAAATACAGCTCCACTTGATTGAATAGTATTTTTTAGTGGAAGCCTTGCAGTTAATGCCAACGCCGCTTTGGGCAGTGCGGGCAAGTTTTCAAAGTAGAACTCATCCGGCGTTTTGTCGTCAAGCGACGGCTTTGTTCGTAGAACCTGAAGTATTTCTCTAAGCCCCGCTTTGCATCGTTCACGCAGTCGTATTGGCGACGCTGAATGACTGCTGCCGGCACTATGGTAATCCAAATTATTATTATCTGAAGCACATATCAGCGTACGAGAGCATTTAAATGATGTGATGGGGTTGTGAACGTCATCAAGACCGATTGCATAACCGGGGAGCCGACAACGTGAAAATGAGCCACCACATGAACATGGGCGCATCAAATAATGCGCCCGGATTTATTCTGTGTGGCTGAAATAGAAAAGGCTCATTTCCATTGGGAAATGAGCCTTTTTCTGGATTGGTGCGCTCGGCGGGAGTCGAACCCACGACCCTTGGCTTCGGAAACCAATACTCTATCCAGCTGAGCTACGAGCGCGTATCGTGAAAATTGCAGAGTGAACTTAGGAAATCGAACCCGACTAAAGCAGAGAAACTGTCGGACGCATTCCAAATGCGTGCGCAGCATAGCGGTTTTTGGCTATTTCGTCCATGACGACCATCTGATCATGACGGTAAGCATGCAAAAAGTGCTATCTTTGCACCTTCAGAATAACCTGTTGATCGCGCGATGTTTACCAATCCAGATACTGAAACAATCCGTCAAATGCTGAAACAGATCCACACTGTCGCGGTAGTTGGGCTTTCATCTAACGAATCGCGTCCGAGTTATCGGGTGGCGCGTGGTTTGCAAAGTCTGGGTTATCGCATCATTCCGGTGCGGCCGATGCTGGAGGCGGTGCTGGGCGAGCACGCTTATCCGGATCTGGAAAGTCTGCCTGAGATACCCGACATCGTGGATGTGTTCCGTGCCGCCGAGCATGTTCCCGCCATTGTGGACAGCTGTATTAACTTAGGCATCAAACGTATCTGGCTGCAAGACGGCGTTGTTCACGAGGAGGCGGCGCAACGTGCTGCGGACGCCGGCATCACCGTCATCATGAATCGTTGTATCTGGCGCGACTGCATGCAGTTGTGCGAGCGCATTTCGTGAATCAGACGCGCTGTGCCTGGGCGGGCAACGATGCCTTGTACCTGCAATATCACGATACCGAATGGGGTGTGCCGCTCCACGATGACCGGGGCCTGTTTGAATTTCTGATTCTGGAAGGTGCACAGGCCGGGTTGAGCTGGATTACCATCTTGCGCAAACGCGAAAATTATCGCGCCGCCTTCGATAATTTCAACGCTGCACGCATTGCGGCTTATGACACTGATAAAATAGCGTCGCTGTTGCTTAATCCGGGTATTGTGCGCAACCGTCTCAAGGTGCAATCGACTGTCAGCAACGCACAGCAATTTCTTCGCGTGCAGGATGAGTTCGGCAGTTTCGCTAGGTTTCTCTGGCAATTTGTCGGCGGCAAGCCTCGTCAAAATGCATGGCGCAGCACGGCTTGCGTGCCCGCGAGTACGCCTGAGTCGGATGCGATGAGCCTTGAATTAAAACGCCGTGGTTTCAAGTTTGTCGGCACGACGATCTGCTACGCGCTGATGCAGGCGACCGGCATGGTCAATGACCACACCACGGATTGTTTCCGGCACGAAGAACTTAGGCGCTCTGCTGTTGCCGCATTGTGATGATAAAAATACAAAGGAATCAATAAGATGCTGTTGAAATTTACCAAAATGCACGGTGCCGGAAATGATTTTGTGGTGCTGGATGGCATACGCCAGCACATATCGCTCAGCACGGAACAGTTGCGTCTGCTGGCTGACCGCCATTTTGGCGTGGGTTGCGACCAGATATTGCTGGTCGAAAAAGCGCATGATTCAAGCGCCGATTTCCGCTACCGTATCTTCAATGCGGATGGCGGAGAAGTCGAACAATGCGGCAATGGCGCGCGCTGCTTCGTGCGTTTCGTGCATGATCAAAAGTTGACCAGCAAGCCTGAAATCGTGGTTGAAACGCACAATGGTTTAATCCGTCCGCGCCTGGAAGACGACGGGCGTGTAGTGGTGAATATGGGCGCCCCCGTTTTTACAGCGGAGCGGATTCCATTTTCAGGCGGTACGGTCGAAGTGATTCAGCCCCTGGAGGTCGACGGTGAAACGCTGATGATCAGTGTTTTGTCGATGGGTAATCCGCATGCAGTGCAAATCGTCGATGATGTTGCAACGGCGGCAGTGGAAAAACTGGGGCCGTTGATCGAGCATCATCCGAGCTTCCCCAAACGCGTCAATGTCGGCTTCATGCAGGTCATGGACAGGCAGCATGTACGCCTGCGCGTGTATGAGCGCGGTACCGGTGAGACGTTATCCTGCGGAACCGGTGCCTGTGCGGCTGTGGTGGCCGGCATCAGGCGCGGCCTGCTGGACAGCCCGGTGACGGTTGCCACGCATGGCGGGACGCTGAACATTGCCTGGGGCGGTGAGGACACGCCGGTATTGATGACAGGGCCTGCGATCAGCGTATTCACAGGCGAGATTAATTTATAAGGTATGAGCATGAAATCAGAAGACGTTGCACACTATTTGCTGAACACTCCGGAATTCTTTGAGGAGCATGTCGAGACGCTGGCACAGATCACCTTGCCTCACCCTCATGGCGGGCGCACGATTTCCCTGAGCGAGCGGCAACTGTTTGCCTTACGCGAGAAGAACAAGGTGCTGGAAAAGCAGCTGTATGAAATGCTCGAATTCGCCAAGGAGAACGAAGCGCTGCAACACAAGGTGCATGAATTCAGCAACGCGCTGTTTGCCGCACGCGATCTTGCCACCTTGCAAGAGATGATTCCACGCCTGCTGCGTGAGATTTTTTCCGTGCCGCATGCGGCGTTGCACCTGTGGCAGGTCAACCCGCCCAGCATGGAAGTGCTGATGTTTACCGACGCGCAAGTGCAGCCGGTATGCACGCATCAGGCTGCACACGATACCGCCAGCTGGTTCGGTGAAAGCGCTCCGTTGCTGCACTCTTTCGCCTATCTGCCGTTGCATGCCGGTAGCGTATCCATCGGACTGCTGGTGCTGGCCTCCGAAGACAAACAACGCTTCTATCCGGAGATGGGCACCGTATTCCTGCAACGCATCAGCGAGGCGGCAGGCAGCGCGCTGCATCCATATCTCGATCACTAAGGATACGAAAATTAAAAATTCCGTTCGCCCTGATCTAGTCGACGGGTCTTTACAACAACTTGATTATTCTGGATTTAATCTAATCGTGGTTCGACAGGCTCACCACGAACGGATTGAGTCGGCGATTCATTAGTCATGCATGAGGCCGACATGAGCACGGTTGACGCGCCTGTACTGAGCTCAGTCGAAGGGCCTAACAATAAATATTTGCAGGGTTATCTGGCGTGGCTGCTCAACGAAAAGCGTTATTCGAAGCTGACCGCCGAGAGTTACGCGCGCGATCTTGGACACCTGTTCGAGCTGAGCGCAGGCGCTGCACTTTGCGACCTGAAGGTTCAACATATCCGTCGCTATATCGCGCAACTGCACAGTGGAGGCTTGGGCGGACGTTCGCTCGCGCGCCTGTTGTCGGCCTGGCGCGGCTTCTATAATTATCTGCTGCGCGATCATGGCTTTACCGATAATCCTTGCGTCGGCCTGCGCGCACCCAGGTCGGCTAAAGCCTTGCCGCAAGTATTGTCGCCCGACCAGGCGATACGCATGGTTGATCTGCCAGGCGATACGCCGGATGCGATACGCGACAAGGCGATGTTCGAGCTGTTTTATTCCTCCGGTCTGCGTCTGGCCGAACTGGTCGATCTCGAACCGGAACAGCTCGAACTGACGGCAGGGGAGGTGCGCGTGACCGGCAAAGGTAACAAGACGCGCATCGTGCCGCTCGGCGGCTTTGCCATTAGTGCGTTAAACGCATGGCTGGCTGTGCGTGCGCAACTGGCCAACGCAGGCGAAACAGCTCTGTTTGTAGGAGCGCGAGGGGCTCGCATTTCGCCGCGCGTGGTACAACTGCGCATGAAGCAATGGGGCATACGGCAAGGCATCACCAGCAACGTGCATCCGCATGTGCTGCGCCACTCGTTCGCTACCCATGTACTGCAATCTTCCGGTGATCTGCGCGCTGTCCAGGAAATGCTGGGTCACGCCAGTATCTCCACCACGCAGGTTTATACCCACCTCGATTTTCAATATTTGAGCAAAATTTACGACGCCGCGCACCCGCGCGCCAAGAGAAAACTATGACCGACAAAGCTAAACGTTCACCTTCCACACCGCACCGTGCATCACAGGGCAATCGCGATTTTCGCAAACGCACCCAGCGTGACGCGCGTCCGTCCGAGGCCGCCGCAAGTCAGCCGCGCAGCGCACCTGTTGCAGGCAATGCCGGCGCGGTACCTGCCATTCATCTGCGCGAGGGGCGTGAGAAATCGTTGCTGCGCCGCCACCCCTGGGTTTTTTCCGGTGCGGTTGAGCGCATCGACGGTGCGCCTGCCAGCGGCGATACCTTGCCGGTTTTGGATTCTGCCGGCAAATTTATCGCCTGGGCCGCCTACAATGCCGCATCGCAAATCACCGCGCGTGTCTGGTCATGGAATCAGGATGAATCGATTGACGCCGCCTTTTTCCGCCGTAAAATTGTTACAGCGATAGCCGGACGAACAGGACTCAATCTGGCGAAGGACAGCAGCGGTATGCGTCTGATCCATGCCGAATCGGACGGGCTGCCGGGACTGATCGTGGATCAGTATGGAGACGTGCTGGTGATGCAGATCGGCAGCGCGGGCGCTGAACACTGGCGTGAAGCGATTGCCGACATCCTGCAGGACATCTGTAAACCGACATGTATATACGAACGCTCCGATTCTGACTCGCGCACACTGGAAGGCCTGGAGTTGCGCAACGGCGTGCTGCGCGGCACGCTCCCCGAAACTGTGGAAGTGGTGGAGCACGGTCTGCGCTTTGCGGTTGATGTGGCTGAAGGACAAAAGACCGGCTTCTATCTGGATCAGCGCGACAACCGCGCGCTGACCGAAACGCTGGCGCGCGATAAAGACGTGCTCAACTGTTTCTGCTATACGGGTGGTTTCTCGCTGTATGCGCTGCGCGGCGGTGCAAAGTCGGTGCTGTCGATGGATGCATCGGCTGACGCGCTGCACATTGCAGCGGAGAATTTGACCCGCAACGGTCTGGATGAATCGCGTGCTGAATGGCAGGACGCGGATGTGTTTGTCGCGCTGCGCAAACTGCGCGATCAGGGCAAAACTTTCGACATGATCATCCTCGATCCGCCCAAGTTCGCACCTACTGCCGCCTTTGCCGAAAAAGCCGCGCGCGGCTACAAGGACATCAACCTGTTAGGTTTCAAGTTGCTGCGTCCGGGTGGCCTGTTGTTTACCTATTCCTGTTCGGGCGGCATCAACGAGGAACTGTTCCAGAAAATCATCGCCGGAGCGGCACTCGACGCCGGTGTGGACGCGCAGATCGTGCATCACCTGCACGCCAGCGCCGACCATCCGGTGCTGCTCAGCTTCCCGGAAGGCGCGTATCTGAAGGGTTTGGTGCTGAGAGTGGCAGGATAAGCTGTGCCGGTGGCAGACCGGCGGCGGGTTCCTTTCTGTTGCGTCGCCAACAGAAAGGAACACTGCCAGTCTGTTCAAATAAACGCGCCGGGTGAAATCGCAAAACGCGTTGCCAGCAACTTGGCCTGACGGGCGTTGATCTCGCGCTAACCGCTTAAAATTTCGCTGACCACCGACTGGCTGCCCAACTCGCCGGCCAAGTCCTTTTGCTGCAAGTTGTTTTGTTCCATCAGCAGCCGCAGCACTTCGCGCGGCTGGGCATCATTGACGGGATAGTGGTGGTCTTCGTAAGCTGCGATGATATCGCCCACGATTTCCAGCAGATCAGCCAGCGGATGCTCTTCATTACCGCCGATCTCGTCCACCAGGCCATTCATTAAGCGCACCATATGGTCGTATTGTGTCTGGTTGTGAATCGGCGACAGGCCGAGGCGTTGCTGGAGATCGCCCCATATTTGTGCGATTGAATTGGTATCAACCGGATGTTCGGACAAAAGTTTTTCGTCTTGTGCAAGGCTCATTTACTGCTCCTTTTTCGTTGCTGCTTGTTCCAGTCATCATAGTCCGTATGGCTAAACACATGTCTGAGATACACCCTGCTGCGGTTAAAATGAATCACAGCAATGACCCGGAAACCCGCGCCGACATCAAACACCACAAACTCTCCCGCCTTATCAGCCGAGTTGAATGTGTTGCGAATATCTGCGAATGTGCCCCATGATGCTTGCTCGGCCGCTTTATGCCAAGCCTCCATTGGCTTTTTGGCGTGCGGATGCCTGAGCCAAAAATCAACCAACACTTTACGTGAAATGATGTGCATGCAGCATCATATCGCAATTCGCGATACAGTCAAGTTCCTGTTGTGGCATTTGAACTCCGAGTTGCACAGCCAATTTAATCCGTTCGTGCTGAGCCTGTCGAAGCACGAACGGATTAAATTGACGTTTTCTTAAGCGGCCGTGGTCTTGGGTGCGAAGGTGAATGCGTCCGAGAAGAATGATTCATTCGGCAGGCCGCGAGTTGTGGTGAAGTCGGTGTGTGCAGCTTCGACGACGACAGGTGCGCCGCAGGCGTACACGACATAAGGTGACAGGTCGCTGTAATCCTCCATGACGGCGCGATGCACGAAGCCGGTGCGGCCTTGCCATTCATCTTCGGGCAGCGCGTCAGAGAGCACAGGTGTGAATTTAATTCCCAGCGCTTCCCATGACTTTGCCATATCCAGCATGTACAGGTCGGACAGTTTACGCGCGCCCCAGTAGAAGTGCATCGGACGCTTGATGCCGATGTACAGCGCGTGTTCGATGATGGCCTTGATCGGCGCAAAGCCGGTGCCGCTGGCGACAAAAATGATCGGCTTGTCGGAATCTTCGCGCAGGAAGAAGGTGCCCAGCGGACCCTTGAAGCGCAGGATGTCGCGCTCCTTCATCTCTTCGAATACGTGGTGAGTGAACGCGCCGCCTGCGATGTTGCGGATATGTAATTCCAGGAAGTCATCGCTGTGCGGGGCATTGGCCAGCGAAAAGCTGCGCGGCTTCTGGTCCTTCAGCAGGATGTCGATGTATTGGCCTGACAGAAATTGCAGGCGTTCATTGGCGGGCAGCTTGAGCTTCAGTACCATCACATCGTCTGCGAGTTTTTCCATGCTGTGCACGCGGCAAGGCATGGTCTTCACCTGAATATCCTTGACCGCGTTCACCTCGTGGCATTCGATCAGCAGATCGGATTGCGGCTTTGCGCAGCAGAACAAGGCCATCCCGCAGTCTTTTTCAGCCTCGGTCAACGCGCCGCTTTTGCCGTGATCAACCTGTCCCTGCATTACTTTTCCCTTGCATGCGCCGCACACGCCGTCGCGGCAGCTGTAGGGCAGAACATAGCCGTGTTTTAGCGCGGCTTCGAGTATGGTTTCGTGCTCTTCGATGGGGAATTGGTGGCCGCTGGGCTGTATCGTGGTTTGAAAGGTCATGATCTGTACAGGTAGATGGAGCTGTTACGCGAAAGGATGAATTTTAACGCATAATTAGCCATGAAACGAATACTGATTGTCGGATGTGGTGATGTGGCGCTGCGCACCATCCCCTTGCTCACGAAACACTATCGCGTGTATGCGCTGGTGCGTAACCCGGCCTACTGCGCCGGATTGCGCCGTCTCGGTGCGGTGCCGATTGTCGGCGACCTGGATGATCGCGCGAGTCTGGCGCGCATCAAAGGGCTTGCCGATGCCGTGTTGCACTTCGCGCCGCCTCTCTCCGATCCCTCCCTCCCTCCCTTCGGTAAAGGGGGGCGGGTTGACACCCGCACGCGCAATCTGCTCGGCGCCTTATCTTATGGCAGGCCGCCTTCGCGTCTTGTGTATATCAGCACAAGCGGCGTGTACGGCGATTGTCGCGGAGAGAGCGTCAGCGAAACCCGGCCGGTTAATCCGGGGGCGGCGCGCGGCAAGCTGCGGGTGGATGCCGAACTGCAAATCCGCGACTGGGCCGGACGATGCGGGGTGAACGCCTGTATTTTGCGCGTGCCGGGTATCTACGCCGCTGACAGGTTGCCATTGGGTCGCTTGCAGCAGCCGTGCATCGTGGATGCAGAGGACGGTTATACCAATCACATCCACGCCGATGATCTGGCGCTGATTGCAGTGGCGGCGTTGCAGCGCGGCAAACCGTGCCGTATTTATCATGCCAGCGATGACAGTCAGATGAAAATGGGCGCGTATTTTGACGCGGTGGCGGATGCATATGGATTGCCGCATGCGCCGCGTTTATCTCGTGTCGAGGTGCAGCGCGCCGTGTCACCGATGATGTATTCGTTCATGAATGAATCGCGCAGGCTCACCAACGGGCGCATCAAGCGCGAGTTGAAAGTGAAATTGCTTTATCCGACTGTGGCGAATTTCCTCGCAGAAATGATGATTTCGGAGCGAAGCTAAACGAAATCGTCATGCCGGACTTGATCCGGCATCCAGTTGCTTGATTTAACTGGATGACCGTTCCTCGAAACATCGGCCTTTGGCCTCGTTTGGCCGCAAGCTCGAAACTTCGCTACGTTCGTTTTATAGAAACTCACTTCGTTCGTTTTCCGGCCTTCGCCGGAATGACAATGCCAAAATTTTAGGCGTCAGAAAAACGACAAGGCCGGATTTCTCCGGCCCTGTTAATTACTGATCCCAGCCTACGCTGGGATAACACTGTCAGCTTGCGCGCATTTCCAGCATCAGATGGTTGATGCGCTTGACGAATCCGGCTGGATCATCGAGTTGGCCGCCTTCAGCAAGCAAGGCCTGGTCGAACAACACCGCAGCCCAGTCATCGAAGTGCAGTGCTTCGTCTTTCAGACGGATCACCACCGGATGCTGCGGGTTGATTTCCAGGAAGGGTACGGTTTCCGGTATCTTCTGACCGGCCGCCTTGAGCATGCGCGCCATGTTGCCGCTCATGTCGTCTTCGTCCGCCACCAGACAGGCAGGGGAGTCGGTCAGGCGATGCGTGACGCGCACTTCCTTGACGCGGCCACCCAGACTGGTTTTGATCTTGTCAGTCAGATCCTTATATTCGCTGGCCTGCTTTTCCTGATCCTGTTTCTCGGCTTCGTCTTCGAGTGTGCCCAGATCAAGGCCGCCTTTGGCAACGGATACCAGAGACTTTTCCTGGAATTCGCTCAGTGAACCCACGACCCACTCATCAACACGGGCTGAGAGCAGCAATACTTCGATGCCCTTCTTGCGGAACACTTCCAGATGCGGGCTGTTCTTCGCGGCATTGAAGGTGTCGGCCGTGATGTAGTAAATCTTGTCCTGGCCTTCTTTCATCCGGCCGATGTACTCACTGAGCGTTACGGTTTCAGCGCCGGTGTCAGTGTGGGTCGAGGCGAAGCGCAACAGGCCTGCGATGCGATCCTTGTTGGCGAAGTCCTGGCCCACGCCTTCCTTGATGACCTGACCGAATTGTTCCCAGAACGTGGTGAATTTTTCGGCATCGTTGGCAGACAGATCTTCGAGCAGGCCAAGCACCTTCTTGGTGCAACCTTCGCGGATCGCCTTGATGTCCTTGGATTCCTGAAGGATTTCGCGCGACACGTTCAGCGGCAGGTTGTTGGAGTCAACGATACCGCGCACGAAGCGCAGATAAGGCGGCAGCAACTGTTCCGCATCGTCCATGATGAATACGCGCTTCACGTACAGCTTGATGCCGTGCTGGGCGTTGTGATCCCACATGTCGAGCGGTGCATGGGCGGGGATGAACAGCAGCTGCGTGTATTCCTGGCGGCCTTCCACGCGTGCGTGCGTCCAGGCCAGCGGGTCTTCATAGTCGTGGCCGACATGCTGGTAGAACGCCTTGTATTCTTCGTCGGAAATATCGCTCTTGGAACGCGCCCACAAGGCGGACGCCTGGTTCACGGTCTCTTCTTCGTCCGTTGTGATCTGGTTGCCGTCTTTCCATTCCTCTTTCTTCATCACGATAGGCTGGATGATATGGTCGGAATATTTGTGGACGATGGAACGGATCTTGTGGCCGGAGAGCAGATCGTCCTGGTCTTCGCGCAGATGCAGCGTGATGGTGGTGCCGCGCTGTGCCTTTTCGATCATCTCGAGGGTAAATTCGCCGCCGCCATCCGACTCCCAGGATACGCCCTGATCGGTCGACTCGCCTGCGCGGCGGGTGGTGACCACGACCTTGTCGGCTACGATAAACGCGGAATAGAAGCCGACGCCGAACTGGCCGATCAGCCCTGCATCTTTTTGCTGGTCGCCGGACAGTTTGGAGAAGAACTCGCGCGTGCCGGATTTGGCGATCGTGCCCAGATTGCTGATGACTTCGTCGCGGTTCATGCCGATGCCGTTGTCGGCTATCGTCAGTGTGCGCGCTTCCTTGTCATAGCTCAGACTGATTTTCAGTTCGGAATCATTCTCGAACATCGAGTCATTGTGCAGGGCTTCGAAGCGCAGCTTGTCGCACGCGTCCGATGCATTGGAGACCAGTTCGCGCAGGAAAATTTCGCGATTGGAGTACAAGGAGTGGATCATCAATTGCAGAAGTTGTTTTACTTCTGTCTGAAATCCCATCGTTTCACGATTAGTGCTGGCGGTCATATCTGTCCTTTGACGTTTTGAAAGAGTGGCGGGTAGATGGAGCAGATTTGCAATATTTCAAGAGGGGAAATGCAGGATTCAGGATTTAGGAGTCAGGATTCAGACCGCAGGGGCAAAGCCCCGGGTTATTGCGTGAGGGATTGTGGAGAGAGAGAAACAAACCTAGCCAGGTTGCCAGATAGGCTGTTTTTGCATGATCGCAGCAAAGCGGGGCGAATCCAAAATGCCAGCCAGCCAGACGCGCAGCAATGGATAGGGCGCCTGCGCAAACCATTGTTTATCTACTTCGGCGAACTGGCGGATGAACGGAAAGATGCCTGCATCGGCGATGGACAGCGCATCGCCCAGCAAATAACGCGTCGCGCGCAGGGAATCTTCCAGTTGCTGCAAAAAAACTTCGCCTTCGGTGCGATAGTCGGTTCGTGACTGCTCAGGATAACGATCTGCGTATTTGTAGCGGTCCAGCCTTTGTTTGAAGCTGGTGTCATTGGTACGGATAAACGGCTCGGCGGCGTGGACGAATGCGCCCTGCTTGCCCAGCCAGCCTTCCGGGTCATGCAGGTTTAAGGCCCATTTCATGATGTCCCAGCTCTCGTCGATCACACGCCCGTCAGGCAGCAGCAAAACCGGCACGCTGCCCTTGGGTGAGGCCGCCAGCATGTGATCGGGTTTGTTGCGCAACTCGACTTCGCGCAATTCGACCGCCACACCGCTGGCATGCAGCGCCATGCGTGCGCGCATCGCATAAGGGCAGCGGCGGAAAGAATACAGTACCGGGAGAGTCAATTCGGGCCGGACTAGGCCTGTTTGGCAAACTGGTTGCTGAATGCGATCAGACTTGCCAGTTTCGTCTTGGCTGTCCCATCGGCGATGACCTGGGCCGCACGAGCGATGCCATCTGCCAGCGTCGAACTCAGGCCCGCTGCGTAAATCGCCGCGCCGGCATTCAGTTGCACGATGTCGCGGGGTGCGCCTGCCTTGTTGTCCAATACGCCCATCAGCATGGCGCAGGCCTCTTCTGAATTCGCCACGCGCAGCAACTCGTTGGACGCACGCTTCATGCCAAATTGTTCAGGGCTGACGGTGTATTCGCTGATTTCGCCGTCTTTCAGTTCTGCGATATAAGTATCTGAATTTATTGATATTTCATCCATTCCGTCCGCGCCGTGCACCACCAGCACATGATGGCTGCCCAGACGCTGCAACACGCGCGCCATGATGCCGACCAGATCGGTATGAAAAACGCCGAGCACCTGATTGTCAGCACCGGCAGGATTGGTCAACGGACCCAGCACGTTGAACATCGTGCGTATGCCCAGTTCGCGGCGCACCGGGGCTGCGTACTTCATCGCACCGTGAAAATTGGGGGCGAACATGAAACCGATGCCGATCATGTCGACGCAGTGCGCGACTTGTTCAGGTGTCAGATTGATGTTCACGCCGAGTTTTTCCAGCACATCCGCGCTGCCGCAGGTCGAGGAGACGGAGCGACCGCCGTGCTTGGCGACCCGTGCGCCGGCCGCCGATGCGACAAAGGCGCTGGCGGTCGACACGTTGAAAGTCTGTATCCCGTCGCCCCCGGTGCCGCAGGTGTCCACCAGATGTTCACGGTTCGTGACCGGAACCTTGGTAGCAAATTCGCGCATCACGAAGGCGGCGGCGGAAATTTCACCGACGGTCTCCTTTTTGACGCGCAGGCCTACCAGGATGCCGGCGATCTGCGCGGCCGAGACTTCGCCGCTCATGATCTGGCGCATCAGGGACAACATTTCATCGTAAAAAATCTCACGCTGCTCGATCAGTCTGGTCAGCGCCTGTTGTGGGTTGATCATGGGCAGCCTTCCAGGAAATTTTTCAGCATGTCGTGGCCGTGCTCGGTGAGGATCGATTCCGGATGGAACTGCACGCCGTGCACGGGCAGCGTCTTGTGGCGCACGCCCATGATCTCGCCGTCGTCGGTCCAGGCGGTGATCTCCAGACAGTCGGGCAGGCTCTCGCGTTCGATCACCAGCGAATGATAGCGCGTCGCGGTGAACGGGGTGGGCAGGCCGGTGAACACGCTGTTGCTGTGGTGATGGATCAAGGACGTTTTGCCGTGCATCAGCTGTCTGGCGTGAATGATCTTTCCGCCGAAAGCCTGTCCGATGCTCTGATGGCCCAGACATACGCCGAGGATCGGGATTTTGCCCGCGAAGTGTTTTATCGTTGCGACCGAAATTCCCGCCTCGTTCGGCGTGCACGGGCCGGGCGACACGACGATGTGCTGTGGATTCATCTTTTCGATCTCATCTACCGTGATTTCGTCGTTGCGATGTACTTCCACATCCGCACCCAGTTCAGCGAAATACTGCACCAGGTTGTAGGTGAAGGAGTCGTAATTGTCGATCATTAACAGCATGATGTGTTGTTCCGGTCAGGTTTTGCGTCGTCGCCGACGCGATGGCAGCGCTGATTTTACCTCAACTCATCTGCTGTCGGCTCGATCAAAAACCTCAGCTTGCCGAGCAGGTAATTGAATAGCGCATTGTTGTGCCGGTAATACAGGCAGGTTTCAACCAGTTGGCTGCCCAGCAGATGCTTGAAATGGTATGAAGTCACACCTAACTCCAGTTGCCGGTAGTCTTCCTTCAAGCAGGCTTCGATGCCCTTCAGGCACATTGCGTAATACAGTCCGTATGTATGGCCGTGCAGGTAATTCATGCCGACATACTTGAACAGCGCTTTCTGGTTCTTACCGATGATCTGGGCAAAACCGATCAGCGTACTGCCTTCGAAGAACAGCAGGAAACGGCTGATGGCGGCGGTTTGCTGAAAGTACGCAAGGGTGAGCCGCTCGAATTTTACCGGCGCATGGTTGTAGGTGTTCATGTAAAGCTCATATACCTGCGGCACCAACTGTTCCGGCAAGTCCGTGCATTCTTCAAATCTGAGCGGCTGCGCTTTTTCCAGCTTGTGTCTGAAGTCGTTGCGACGCCTGGCGTCCAGTTCCGAGTAGTAATCGCCCCGGATATTCAGCACCGCCACCGGCAGGCCGCGCGCCCTGACGAAGCCGGGTAGCGGCAGGTTATCGGCAAAGCCCTTGTAGGCAATCAGCCGGGCTTGCTTTGCCAGCGTGCTATTGACCAGATCCAGCACTTCGGCTGAGACTTCGCCGTCTATTGCGCCGAAATCTGTCGAGGGATGGCCGACACAGGCGTATCTGAACTTTATCCATGCGAGCGATTTTTTAAGCAGACCATCCGGGAGCAGCGAGCCGAGGCTGAATGTGCTCAGAAAATAGGGCACGACGGCAATGCGCGTGTCGCCTCTTGAGATGGCCAGATAGCGACATTTAAAACCGCTAATTCCGGAGGCCAGAAATGCGTTGTGAAACGCCGCGCCTTCCGGCTCATCCGGCAGAAAATCGTCGGGAGGGCAGGGCAGTTCAATTACGCTTAGCTCGCCCAACGGTAGCCGCCCCGTTATTGCGCGGCTGACAACAGACTCAGCGCAACGGCTTCGGCGACCTCGATGCCATCAACTGCGGCAGACAGAATCCCGCCCGCGTAGCCCGCGCCTTCTCCGGTCGGGTACAGACCACGGGTGTTGATGCTCTGCAAGTCATCCACATTGCGTTTGATGCGTATCGGCGACGAGGTGCGCGTCTCCACGCCGGTCAGCACCGCGTCACTCAGATCGAACCCTTTGATCTGTTTGGCAAAAGCGGGAATGGCTTCCCTTATCGCATCGATTGCGTAATCGGGCAGCGCGGTCGAGAGGTCGGTCAGGTGCACGCCGGGAGTATAGGACGGCTGGACTGCGCCGAATTTGGTCGACGCACGGCCCGCCAGAAAATCCCCCACCAGCTGTCCGGGCGCCTTATAGGTGCCGCCGCCCAGCTTGAAAGCCTGCGACTCCCAGCGGCGCTGGAACTCCATCCCCGCAAGCGGGTCGCCCGGATAGTCGATTTCGGGGGTGATGCCGACCACGATGCCGGCATTGGCGTTGCGTTCGTTGCGCGAATACTGGCTCATGCCGTTGGTGACGACGCGCCCTGCTTCGGAAGTCGCCGCGACCACGGTGCCGCCGGGGCACATGCAGAAGCTGTAAACGGAGCGGCCGTTGCTGGCGTGATGCACCAGCTTGTAATCAGCAGCCCCGAGCAACTCATTGCCCGCGTTCTTGCCGTAGCGCGCGGCATCGATCAAGGATTGCGGATGCTCGATGCGAAAGCCGATCGAGAAGGGTTTGGCTTCGATGTAGATGCCGCGCTTGTGGATCATCTCGAAGGTGTCGCGTGCGCTGTGTCCGACAGCCAGCACCAGATGATCCGTTGCAATGCGTTCACCGCTGGCCAGCACGACGCCCGCGACTTGCCCGTTCATAATTTCGATGTCGTCCACGCGACTGCCGAAACGGATCTCGCCGCCTAACGACTGTATCGTTTCGCGCATCGTTTCAACCATGCCGACCAGGCGGAAGGTGCCGATGTGCGGATGGCTTTCATAGAGGATTTCTTCCGGCGCGCCTGCCTTGACGAATTCATCCAGCACCTTGCGACCCAGGTATCTGGGATCCTTGATCTGGGTGTACAGCTTGCCGTCGGAAAATGTCCCGGCACCGCCTTCGCCGAATTGCACGTTGGATTCCGGATTGAGCACGCCCTGACGCCACAGTCCGAAGGTGTCTTTTGTTCGCTCGCGCACGGCCTTGCCGCGTTCCAGGATCAGCGGACAAAAACCCATCTGTGCCAGCAACAGGCCTGCGAACAGACCCGCAGGACCCATTCCGACGACGATCGGACGCGAGGTCAGATTTTGCGGCGCATGAGCTGCAAAGTGGTAGTTGGTGTCAGGCGCAATTTTGATATGCGGATCGTTCTTGAATCGTTCGAGAATATCAGCTTCGCCGCGCACTTCAACCAGCAGCGTGTAGGTGAACAGGATCGCGTGTGCTTTTCGGGCATCCACGCCGCGCTTGAACACGACGTGGCTGAGCAGCTCATCCTCGGCTATGCCCAGTCGCTTGAGGATTGCAGCCTTGATTTCGCCGATCGGATGTTCGATCGGCAGTTTTATTTCGGTTAAACGCAACATATTTTGATTTTGGTTGTTTCGTTGTTGTGTTGAGCATGGCAAAGACCAATATCAACGTGGACGACCGGACTATTTACGTTACGCCGCGCGTCGTTCCGGCAATTTCATGTCCACCAGAATTTCGTCATAGGGAGCAAAGACAAGACCGTTATCGTCTTTTTCGATCGCCATCCACTCAATCAGACGTTCGCAATCGTTATGCACGTTCTTGTAGTCTCGTTTGAGCTGGCGTGCCAGTTCAGCAACCGTCATAGCGCCGCCTTCTCGCAATGCGCCTATCAATTCCCAGCGCTTCGGGGTAAATACGGAGAACAGCTCACCGACATTGTCGAAGCCTACGCCGAAATAGGGTGGCGCGGGCATGCCCTGCTTGACGGCTTTCATGGCGGCTGCGGCGCGGGCAAGAGAGGCGGATACGGGTTCACCCACCGTCAGGTGTAATACGGTGTTGTCTGTTTTCATTTTGCAGCCTCCTTCACGTCTCGCCAGAAATCTTCAAGCAATCGGGTTTCATCGACGAATGTGTAGCCTATCTCAGTTTCACCCTCATGCTTGTGGTCGCCTTTGCCACGTTCATTGTCATAACCGACCACGCGTTTGCCATCGCGTACAAATACCAGTCTGTACTTGAATGGATGCTCCGATGGAGGAACCGGCTCCGGCACTTGCCATATAACCAGTTCGATGATGCCGCCGACATAAGATCGTTTTTCTCGATATAGCAGCCTGGCTTTGCTCTTCATGGATGGATTATGGGTGCTGTTTGTTTATGGTGTCAAGAGCCATATATTGGCATGAGCAATGCCGGTGTGGTGACTAGCGATGAACTTCCGCATCCAGTCCGTCCAGCGCCATCTCGGCGGCGCGCAGCACGGCGCGTGCCTTGTTCTGTGTCTCCATCCATTCACTGTCAGCCACCGAGTCGGCGACGATGCCGGCACCCGCCTGCACATACAGCATGTTGTCCTTCACTACGGCGGTGCGCAGCGCGATTGCGACATCCATGTCGCCGTTGAAGCCCAGGTAGCCGACCGCTCCTGCATAGATGCCGCGCTTGGAGGGTTCAAGTTCGTCGATGATTTCCATCGCGCGCACTTTCGCCGCACCTGACACCGTGCCGGCCGGAAAGGTCGCTTTCAGCACGTCCATGCTGCTTAATCCCACCTTGAGTTTTGCTTCGACGTTGGAGACGATATGCATCACATGCGAGTAGCGTTCGATCACCATCTTGTCCGTCAGCTTGACTGTGCCGTTCTGAGCCACGCGGCCGATATCGTTGCGCCCCAGATCGATCAGCATCAGGTGTTCGGCCAGCTCTTTTGGGTCGGCCAGCAATTCCTGCGCGAGTGCCTGGTCCAGCTCGGGGGTTTTGCCGCGCGGACGGGTGCCGGCGATCGGGCGCACCGTGACCATATCACCTTCGAGACGCGCCAGAATTTCAGGCGAAGAGCCGACCACGTGATGGTCGCCCATGTCGTAATAGAACATGTAGGGCGACGGGTTGATGCTGCGCAGCGCCCGGTACAGCGACAGCGGCGATGCGGGGAAGGGCTGCGCCATGCGTTGCGACAGCACCACCTGCATGATGTCGCCGTCGAAAATGTATTGCTTGGCTTTTTCTACCGCCGCCTTGAACGCCGCTTCGCCGAACTCGGACTTTGCATCATTGCGCGGTGCGGGCGCAGCATAGGGAATGTCCACCGGCCGTCGCAACATGCCGATCAACTCGCGCAACCGCTCGCGCGCTATCGAATAGGCATCCTCTTGTGACGGGTCGGCATAGACGATGAAGGTAAGCTTGCCGGATAAGTTGTCCACCACCGCGAGCTGCTCGGTGAGCATCAGCAGGATGTCGGGTGTACCGATGGCGTCCGGTTTAATTACTTTGCTTAGGCGAGGCTCGATATAACGTATTGTTTCATAACCAAAATAGCCGGCAAGTCCGCCGGTGTAGCGCGGCAGCCCGGACAGCGGGGCTACCTTGAAGCGCGATTGATACTCTTCGATATAATCCAGCGGATTGGCGACTTGATGGGTGGTTTCACCCGATGCAGTGGTCAGCGTGACTTGCCTTCCCTCTACCTTGATGCGGGTATCGGCGGGCAGCCCGATGAAGGAATAACGCCCGAAGCGTTCGCCGCCCTGTACGGATTCCAGCAGGTAGGAATAGGGGCGGTTGGCGAGTTTTAGATACAGCGACAACGGCGTGTCGAGATCGGCGAAAGTCTCCGCGACCAGCGGGATGCGGTTATAACCCTGACGGGCCAGGTCCTTGAATTCTTGTTCGGTGATGGGATGCAGCATGAAAAACCTCCTGGGTTAACTTTGAAAGACTGCCACGTGATAACGTCACGTCCTGACTCTTGGCGCGATTAACGCCATCGCCAACCGGCAGTTTCCAATGTGTACAGGATGTCTTTCATATTCAGGCGAGTTTCATCAGCGGCAGGGCTGCAGCCAGATTTGCGATCACTGCGTCCGTATCCAGCGTTTCCACGGGTTCGCCGTGGTTGTAGCCGTAGGGTACGCAGAAAACCGGACATTCGGCAGCTCTTGCGGCCTGCGTGTCACTGAGCGAATCGCCGATCAGCAGCAGTTGTTCGATCGGCACGCCGAAGAATTTTGCGGCATGCAGCAAAGGCATCGGATGCGGTTTCTTCTCGGGCAAGGTGTCGCCTGCGATCACGATCTCGAAATACTTGGCCAGACCGATGCCTTCCAGCAGCGGCGTGGTGTAGCGCTCAACCTTGTTGGTGATGCAGCCCAGACGGAAACCCGCTGCTTTCATCGCTTCCAGACCTTCGATCGCACCGTCGAAAACGCGGCTTTGCAGCAGCAACTCGGTGTAGTGCTTTTCGAAAATCGGCAAAGCGTGATCATACAAGGCCGCATCCGGTGTCGCATGCATGTCGCCGGTCAACGCCCGCTTGACCAGCCAGCTGATGCCGTTGCCGATGTAGCTTGCCAGCAGATCTTGCGAGACGGGTGCATAGTGAATGTCGCGCAACATGCGGTTGGCGGCTTCGGAAAGCTCAGGTGCCGTGTTCAGCAGCGTGCCATCGAGGTCAATGACGATGGCTTTGACGCTGACCGGTGTTGTGTATCTCTTGATGTTATCTGGCATGAGGTTCTCCTTAATTCGACTTGGTGGGTTTCTTTTCGGACGCTTTTGGTTGATCAGCTGCTGGCGCTGATTCTTCGCCTTTGGGATTCGCCTCTTCCGTGGCACCGGGTGCCGAAGCGGGTTTTACGCGCTCGGCGTAAGCGGGATCTGAACCCATGCTGGGGTCTAGCCTTTTATCCTGTATGTCCTTGTCGGCCGCTTTCCAGCCAGTCAGCACAGCGGTGGTGCTCTGCGACTCATTTTCCTTCATGCAGTCTTCCGGCTTCTTCAGCGAGACGCGACAGGCATAGCCTATCGATTCCGCATCGGAGGTTTTTTGATCTGCCACGCCTGTAATGCGGTCACAACCCGTGGTTGCGGCTGCAATCAATAGCCATGCAATGGCGTGGCGGAACATTTTTATACCTTGGCCAGTTCAGCGCGCATTTCCGCCAGCACGGTGTCGAACTGATGCTTGTCGGTGGCTTTGCGTGCGTTGAAAATTGCGGAGCCTGCCACGAAGGTGTCCACACCGGCAGCGGCCACTTCACGAATGTTCGCAGGACCCACGCCGCCGTCGATTTCCAGACGGCAGCTATAGCCGCCGGCATCGATCATCTGGCGAACTTTGCGTGCCTTGTCCAGCACGTAAGGAATGAATTTCTGACCGCCGAAGCCCGGGTTCACTGACATCAGCAAGACCATGTCGAGCTTGGGCAGCATGTATTCCAGAATGTCCAGCGGAGTGGCCGGATTGAATACCAGGCCAGCCTTGCAGCCGCATTCCTTGATCAGGCCGATGGTGCGGTCAACGTGCTCGGAAGCTTCCGGGTGAAATGTGATGTAAGTTGCACCGGCTTTGGCGAAGTCGGGGATGATGCGATCCACAGGCTTGACCATCAGATGTACGTCGATCGGAGCGGTCACGCCGTGAGCGCGCAGTGCGTCGCAGACCAGAGGCCCGATAGTCAGGTTCGGCACGTAATGGTTGTCCATCACGTCAAAGTGAACGATGTCTGCGCCTGCGGCCAGAACGTTATCAACTTCCTCGCCCAGGCGGGCGAAGTTGGCGGAAAGAATGCTTGGCGCGATCAGATACATGATGTTTCCTTAAAGTTAAAGTAGATACACAGTGCGCATTCTAAACTGAATGCGTCAGTAGTGGCTATCGGGGCAGCGCCAATCCGGCGCTCTGGTAGAACATGGTCAGGTCGCTCAGGTCGTCAAACACCGCCGCTGCGCCTTCGAAGTTGTGGTTGCGCGTGTAGTGGTTGGTGGTGATGTAGGTCTTGATGCCGGCCCCAAGGCTGGCGTGCAGGCCGTTTTCGGAGTCTTCCAGCGCGATGCAGTCGCTGGCCTTTAAACCCAGTTTTTCCAGTACCCAGAAATAAATATCCGGCGCGGGCTTCTTGTGCGGCACGATGTCGCCGCAACCGTTGACGGCAAACAAGTCAGCCCATTTTTTCCCCAGCCCCACTTCAAGCAGTGCGGAAACGTTCTCCGGCGTGGTGGTGGTGGCGATGGCAAGCGTGATGCCCGCAGCATGCGCATCGTGGATCAGTTGTTTGATGCCGGGGCGCAGCGGCACGTTTCCATTGCCTATCATGGTGGTGTAATGCTGAGTCTTGATTGCATGCAGATTTTTTACAAAATCGTCGAAATCGGCGGGTTTGGAAAAGTCTGTCAGAAAATCACTGATGAAATACTTAATGCGCTCCTTGCCGCCGGTCACTTTGAGCAGCTTGTCATACAGCGCTGCATCCCAGTTCCAGTCCAGGCCGGCGTCCGCAAAGGCTTTGTTGAAGGACACGCGGTGCCCCTCTTCGGTGTCGGCCAGCGTTCCGTCCACGTCAAAAATAATCGCTTTGATCATAATAATTTTAGTCGTTAGTCGTTAGTGGACAGGTTGTGGGCAATTAAAGCCGCGCAGCGACAATATTAACTTACAACTAGCGTCTAGCTGTCTGCCTCTACCGCATCCCGGGCAGTTTGCCGGCCATGCTGCGCATCATTTTAGCCATGCCGCCGCCCTTGGAGAACATCTTCATCATTTTTTGCGTCTGTTCAAACTGGTTCAGCAGCTGGTTGACATGCATCACCTTCACGCCCGCGCCGTCCGCGATACGCTTTTTACGCGAGGCTTTGATGAGCTCAGGCTTGCTGCGTTCGAGCGGCGTCATCGAGTTGATGATGCCTTCCAGACGGTTGATAGACTTGTCATCCACTTTCGAATCGGCTGCTGCCTGTGAGAGTTGCGCAGGAAGTTTATCCATCAGGGCAGACATGCCGCCCATCTTGCGCATCTGCACGAACTGCATCTTGAAATCGTTCAGATCGAAGCCCTTGCCGGTCTGCATCTTTTTGGCCAGTTTTTCGGCCTCGCCATGATCCACGCCGCGTTGTGCTTCTTCGAGCAAGGACAGCACATCGCCCATGCCCAGAATACGTGAGGCCATGCGCTCAGGGTGAAAGGCTTCCAGGCCGTTGGGTTTTTCGCTGACCCCGATGAACTTGATAGGACAGCCCGTGATGTGGCGCACCGAAAGCGCCGCACCGCCGCGCGAGTCGCCGTCCATCTTGGTCAGGATGATGCCGGTCAGCGGCAAGGCTTCGCCAAATGCGCGAGCGGTATTCACCGCGTCCTGCCCGGTCATCGCATCGACCACGAACAGCGTCTCGATCGGATTCAAGCTGGCGTGCAGTTGCTGGATTTCCGCCATCATCGCCGCGTCAATCGCAAGGCGCCCGGCGGTATCCACAATCAGCACGTCGTGATGATGTTTTCGTGCAAAATCAAGCGCGGCCAGCGCGATGTCTTGCGGCTTCTGACTGATATCTGAAGAGAAAAAATCGATGTCGAGTTGCGCAGCCAACGTGCGCAATTGTTCGATCGCAGCGGGGCGGTAGATGTCGCAACTGACCAGCAGCACTTTTTTCTTGTGCTGGTCATGCAGCAGTTTGGATAGTTTGCCGCAGGTGGTGGTTTTACCCGCACCTTGCAAACCGGCCATCAGAATCACGGCGGGCGGGGTGGTGGTGAGATTGAGCGCGTCGTTGTGCTCACCCATCAGTTTGGTGAGTTCGCGATGCACTACGCCGATGAAGGCCTGGCCGGGATTCAGGTTGCCGATGACTTCCTGTCCCAAGGCCGCCTCTTTAACCCGGGTGGCAAATTCTTTTACGACCGGCAGCGCCACGTCGGCTTCGAGCAGCGCCATGCGCACTTCGCGCAGCGCATCCTGTATGTTGCTCTCAGAAAGGCGAGCCTGGCCGCGCAGGTTTTTAATGACACCGGAGAGGCGTTGCGTCAAATTGTCCAGCATGTCTGTCCTTGTGGGTAATCAAACGGGCATGGCAAAAAAGCCACCCCAAAAAATTCAATAATTCTAGCAGGGATGATGCCCGGTGGGCGTCAACTCGCAAATGGTTCTGGCAGGGATGATGCCCTGTGGGCATCAACTCGCAATGCAAATGAGGTAGAATTCGAGAGTCTAAAACATCCTGAAGAAAAATGCCTAATCTTCTCCTGTCATTTGTCGCTTTTGTCGCTTACGTACTACTGGCCGCTTATTTCTGGCGTGCGACTGCCTGTGTTGATTGCGATGCGCGCTGGCGTGGCGCAGCCGGTCATTTGTCGCTGATCCCGATCGCAATGCATGGCTATCTGCTTTGGCAGGGTATTTTCGCCGGCGGTGGTTTTGATCTGGGCGTGTTTAACGCGCTGTCGCTGATTGCCTGGCTGACCCTGCTGGTTTACTGGGTGGCGCGCTTCTTCTATCCGATAGGAGGCTTGCAGGCTTTGGTGTTGCCGCTGGCGGCCGTGACGCTGTTGTTGCCCGGGGTCTTTCCTGCCGATCATCAGTTGGCCCATACGGATTTGTGGACTTTCAAAGTGCACATAGCCGTCGCGATGCTGGCCTATAGTCTGTTCACGATTGCCATGTTGCACGCGGTGCTGATTTCGCTGGTGGAGAAGCGCCTGCGCCATGCGACCTTGCCGCGCGTGCTGCGCAATCTGCCGCCACTGATGACGATGGAAAGTCTGCTGTTCCGCATGATAGGCATCGGTTTTGTGTTGCTGACGCTGACGCTGATATCGGGTGTATTTTTTTCCGAAGAGATTTTCGGCAAGGTCTGGCAGTTCAATCACAAGGTGTTGTTCGGCTTTATATCCTGGTGTGTGTTTGCGGTGCTGTTATACGGGCACATTTTCCATGGGTGGCGGGGCAAAATTGCCGTGCGCTGGACGGTGAGCGGCTTCGCATTTTTGCTGCTGGCATATCTGGGCAGCAAGTTTGTGCTGGAGCAAATGTTGCATCGCTAATGTACATGACGGGTGAATCCGTCATGTACGCCCGTCTCTCCCGCACGCGAGCGATAACCAGCGACTTAGTCATCGTTTATTGATGGCCTGGTCGAAGGCTTTTGTTTTGTCAGAGCGATGTAATCCCGCTGCACGAGCCTTGTCTAATTCCTTTGATTATCAAGGTACTTGCTATCAACAGGGCTTGTGTCGTAGAATGCGCGCCCTTTCGTGGCGATAGGGTTCGCGCAGGCGGACACGTTGCCAGCGAATAGTAAATCCCCGGCATTACGGGAGTCACTATCCTGTAAAGCCCTGCACCCCGGTCTTTTAGGCTAATAATTTAGATAGGTTTTTTATGGTCATCATTCGTCTTTCCCGTGGCGGTTCAAAGAATCGTCCATTCTACAATGTGGTCGTAGCTGATTCACGCAATCGTCGTGACGGTCGCTTCATCGAACGCGTCGGCTTCTTCAATTCGATCGCTAATGAAAAACAAGAAGCGTTGCGTCTTGATCTGGCACGCGTAGCATTTTGGCAAAGCAAGGGCGCGCAATTGAGCGACGCCGTAGCTAAGCTGGTTAAACGGGCCGGCGCGGCAGTTGCAGCAGTCTGATAACGCTGAACCCATGGTCATCATGGGGCGCGTGGCAGCGGCATTCGGTATACGCGGGTGGGTGAAAATCCAGCCGTTCAGTGAATTCGTCGACAGCTTGCTGGATTACAAGACCTGGTATGTGGGCCATGAAAATGGTCCGTGGCGCAAGGTGGATGTTGTCCAGGCTGAAACGCACGACAAAACACTGGCTGTGCAATTTCCGGACTGTCCGGATCGCAATGCCGCCGAGAAGCTGAAAGGCTTGTTGATCGCCGTACCGCGCAGCAGTTTGCCGGAGCAGGTCGAAGGCGAATACTACTGGGCTGATCTGATCGGGATGTCCGTGGTCAATGAGGCAGGTGAGACGCTCGGCACGGTGGTTGAGTTGCTGGAAACCGGCGCAAATGACGTGCTGATCGTCAGAGGCAATGGTCCTGATGTGTTGATTCCGTTCCTGGATAGCGTCATCGGGCCGGTTGATCTGGCAGCCAAGACCATTCAGGTAAACTGGTCGGCAGACTTTTTACTTTGATTTTTGACGTTATCACGCTGTTCCCGCAGATGTTCGATGCGTTGACGCAATGTGGCATCACGCGTCGCGCTGCGGAGCAGGGGCGCTATGTTCTGAAGACATGGAATCCGCGTGACTTCACCACAGATAATCATCGCACGGTTGATGATCGCCCTTACGGCGGTGGTCCCGGCATGGTGATGCTGGGTGAACCGCTGGCAGCGGCAATCAATGCTGCTAAGCAGCGTCAGGCGGCAGCCGGTGTGGCAAAGAGCCGTGTGGTGTATTTGTCGCCGCAAGGTCGCCTGCTCACCCATGCTCTGGTCAAGGAAATGGTAGCGCAGCCGGCTGAAGGTTTGATCCTGCTGACGGGGCGCTATGAAGGTATCGACGAGCGCCTGATCCGCCAGATGGTGGATGAAGAGATTTCCATCGGCGACTATGTGTTGTCCGGTGGTGAGTTGGCGGCGATGGTGTTGATGGATTCTCTGGTGCGGCAACTGCCCGGTGTATTGGGCGATGCCGATTCAGCCGAGCAGGATTCGTTTGTGCAGGGCTTGCTTGATTGCCCGCACTACACCCGCCCGGAACAGTTTAATGGTGAAGCCGTGCCCCCGGTGTTGTTGTCTGGCAATCATGCAGATATTCAGCGCTGGCGGCTTCAGCAGTCGTTGGGCAGGACGTGGTTGCGCAGGCCGGATTTGTTGGCTCGTCGTGATTTGACAAAAGAGGAGTCTCGGCTTCTGGCACAGTTCCAGAAGGAACAAGACCCGATAACTAAGGAGCAGTAAAGTGAATTTAATCGGAATTTTGGAAAAAGAAGAAATTGCCCGTTTGGGTAAAGTTATTCCTGCTTTCGCGCCAGGCGACACAGTCGTTGTCAGCGTGAACGTGGTCGAAGGTGAACGCAAGCGCGTTCAGGCTTTTGAAGGTGTTGTGATTGCCAAGCGCAATCGCGGTTTGAACTCCAGCTTTATCGTGCGTAAGATGTCTGCCGGTGAAGGTGTTGAGCGTACATTCCAGACTTACTCACCAGTGATCGCTGAAATCGAAGTTAAGCGTCGCGGTGCTGTTCGTCGCGCCAAGCTGTACTACTTGCGCGATCGTTCAGGTAAGTCGGCACGTATCAAGGAAAAGTTGCCAGCACGCAAAGTAAAAAATGTAGCAGCTGCATAAGTTGTTTGCATGATCTGAAAAACGGGAGCTTCGGCTCCCGTTTTTTTATTTGCAAGGCTCTGTCCACGAAATACACGAAAGCCACAAAAATATGGGCTTCTTGGGTGGAAGTCTGTGTTTGATGGTGGTTTTCGATATCTTCTGTTTATCAAACCAGAAAATCAACCGTCCAATAAATTCACGAAAATATCCAAACATCCAAACATCCAAATATTCAATAGGATAAAAATTTTTATATTTCCTCCTGAAGGGTGAATTACTAAGTAAATTTAAGGTTTGATTCGTTTCGAGCTTTTGCGAGCATCCGCAGTGCGGATTGCCTGCCTACCCCAATTCGTGTATTTCGTGGACAGTTAGTTGCGTTATTATTGCAACATGGACTATCAGGCAAAACTATCCGCCCCGTTTGGCATGCTCGGCATCCGTTGCGATGATGAAGCCTTACTCGGCATCGATTTTCTGCCTGCAACCGACAAGCCGCAGCGCGCAACCAGCCCATTCGCTGAGCGCGTTTGCGAGCAATTGCGGCGCTACTTTGAAAATCCCGATGCGCAATTCTCCATTCCGCTCAGACTAACGGCGACACCGCATCAGCAAAAAGTCTGGCAAGCCATGCTGAACATCCCGCGAGGCTGCACGCGTACCTATGGCGAGCTGGCCGCCGAATTGCATTCCAGCGCGCAAGCGGTCGGCCAGGCGTGCGGCGCAAATCCTGTTCCGATAATTATTCCGTGCCATCGCGTCGTCGGCAGGGCAGGGCTTGGCGGCTTTATCCAAAGCACCGGAGATACACAACTGGACATCAAACGCTGGTTGCTGAGCCATGAGTCAACCAACCCCTCTCCTCCAGCCCCTCTCCCCAAAGGGGCGAGGGGAGAGCCTAAGACACCCTCTCCCTTGCAGGGAGAGGGTTGGGGAGAGGTTAGAAATACCGAAACTCGCTCGACCATCATTGTAAAAGTAAAATGAACGACGCCGAACTTCTCGACGAATTCTCCGACACGCTTTGGCTGGAAGACGGCCTGTCGCGCAATACGCTGGAGAGTTACCGGCGCGACTTGAACAAGTTCGCCGGCTGGCTGGAAGCGCGGCGTATTTCCCTCCATCCTGCGGGGGAGAGGGACGTGGTTCCGTTGCGCGAGTTTAACGCTTCCCTGTTGCAGACCACACATGCCGACATACAAGGCTATTTAGCCGATCTGTTTGTCGTACAAAAGGCCAAGTCCAGCTCTACCGGGCGCAATCTTTCCAGCCTCAAGCGGCTGTTCCGCTATCTGCTGAGGCAGGGCAAAATCACCACCGATCCCACGCTGCAAATCGATGCGCCGAAGTTGCCGCGCACCCTGCCCAAGACGCTGACTGAGCAGGATGTCGAGCAGCTTTTGGCAGCCCCTGATACCCAAACCCCGTTAGGATTGAGAGATCGAACCATGTTCGAAGTGTTGTACGCCACCGGTTTGCGGGTATCTGAACTGGTCAGTTTGCGCATCGGCCAGGTGAGCATGGATGAGGGTGTCGTGCGGGTGATGGGCAAGGGTAACAAGGAGCGGCTTGTGCCGCTGGGCGAAGAAGCGCTGGACTGGCTGCGCCGCTATATGGAAGAGGGTCGCGGCGTGCTGTTGGGCGGACAAGTGAGCGACGATTCGTTTGTCACGGCACGCGGGGAGGGGATGACCCGCCAGATGTTCTGGTACCTGATCAAAAAGCATGCGCGGCAGGGCGGATTGAACAAACCTCTTTCGCCGCACACCCTGCGTCACGCCTTCGCCACGCACTTACTGAATCACGGCGCAGATTTGCGCGTGGTGCAGATGTTGTTGGGCCACGCCGATATATCCACCACGCAGATCTATACCCACGTGGCCCGCGAACGGCTCAAACAACTGCATGCAAAGCATCACCCAAGAGGATAGGAAGCCGGTGGCAGACCGGCGACTGGCGGTTTTCTTTTGCATCGCCAAAAGAAAGCCGCTAAAGAAAAGGCGACCCCGGTTTCCCGCGCCTGCGGCGTTCCCTCGATAGTCGCAAACAAGCGGGGCTGTGCAACTCGCCCTGACGGGGCGCACAGATCGCATCCCGTTGCGGAGCTCAAACAGTGCGCGCCTAAAACCACCGCTTGTTTGTGACGATCTTCGGCGGCGCACAGGGGATGAAGAAGGTGCTGAAAGAGCATATGCTACGATTATAGGCATGAACCCGTGCGCGCACTTGTCGTGCGCTTTCGAACCATAAGATCTGCCACTGAACAATTCGACAGCGTTCAGTGGCATGCGGGGAGAGTTTTTGGTGAGTTAGAGAGGTGCTCCGTATTCATTCTCTTGATCGCTACCTTGGCTGGCCAGCCATACAATCACGAAAATTGCGCCGATGATAGTAAAGTAAAGAAGTTGCCACCAGCCGCTACGATTAGTGTCATGCAATCTTCTTGTGGCCGCAGCAATAGCGGGGCAAAGGAATACAAGGCTAATCAGCCCTGAAAGAATTTGTGTATGGTCAACAAGCATTGCGGCCCAGCTAACAAGGACAGTAAAAAGATAAAACCACCAATACTCAGGTCTTGATGCCCTGCCGTTGAAGTCGGCAAACTTGGAGAAACAAGTGGATATTGCTTTGCCAAATGTCATTTGATCGCCGGCATCATTTGCTACAGAGGGTGCATATTTGGTGAAAGTTGCGGCTTCAATATTGGTACCACAGTGGGCACAGAACTTTGCGCCTTCAGAATCTTCTTTACCGCACTTTGGACAAAACATTTAAATCCTTTATGAATAGTTTGTAAGACTCGAAATCACCAATATTTTTTGATTAAGTGCGCGATATACGTTCAGCCTCCGTCCCATAAAACTATTGGAGGTGAATTAAGCACTTTTTTCTCTTTTGCGGCAAGCTGCATTGTAACGTTCTCGCGGTATTCGGCGGCGCACAGGGTAGGGTGGGTAATTTGAACCGGACTCGTGCTACGAATCTAGACTTTTGACCCCATTACTAATCACGCTGATATTTCCACAACGTGGCGCGAAAGGACGTCTGCCGCCAAGCCGGCAGGCGTCCCGCTTGAGTGCGGTGTCAGGCGGACACTTTTTATTGCTTTGTTTCATTTAGGAGCATGGATCCTTATTTCCTGAACGACTTAATTGGTTTCCTTAGGCGTGGCATTGCGAAGTTTGTCAAACATCTCACTCACCAGGTTTTGGACAACTTCCTTGCTGTCATGAAAGCCGTGGAGGGCGGAGTCGCTCCAATTTCCTGATATCAGAAGGTCGCCTGATTGTGCATCAAACAACTGAATTGAAACTGATTTTAAGTACATCACCAGATCCCATCGCCAAACGTCAGAATAGCTCACAATAGCATCAGCCTCGGCTGATTTTCGTGTTCCAGCGGGCAATAGAGTCTTAATCGTGAGGCCCTCCTTGGATAGTGCGGACTGTAAATTTGTATTCATGTCAGATGAGTTGCCATCCTGTGGCGCTTGGGCAATTGTTCTCACCTGATGTGTGGGCGTGGCTTTTGCCAGCATGACATCTTTCTTCGTAGCACATCCAAATAGTAAAAATGATGCTAGTGCAATGTAGAGAATGGCTGTTTTATTCATTATTTTCGTTGCCTCCATTTGTGTTGATAAAAAGTTAATGTCTGCTTTTAAAAGGTGCAGGCAGGTCAGTCGCAGAAACCATTAGAGGTTTGCGTTGTTAGTGAAGCGTGATTGCAAGGCCTGATCGCTAGGGTTCAAGGTGTGTCAATTTTCTTTGACAGTTCAGTAGCATTCATTGGATAAACGTAAGATAAACAACTAAATCTTTAAGCCGCACTGGTGGCTAACTGGTTTATTATAAATAAAACATGTTTTATTTCAACCGGTTGTGAGATTTTAGTGCGCCTGTGAATAATGCAACCGTGAAGCACACCTTGAGTCGTAGTGCGGATATGCAAGCATAACGGACTGTATCACCACTTTTTCTACAGGGGTAAAAAACTTGAACGGTGAAGATAGCCGCCATTTTGCAACCGGCTTGAATACGTTGCGGGGCCGCACCCCGCTTAGTCTCCTCGCTGACTACATCTGCCACTCGAGGTAGGAATAGATGTAGTTCGATCCGCCGTTGACGTTTCCGAGCAGGCGCGAGGTGGCGAAAATTCCCGAGCGATGCGATACGCCAAGGCCGAGATAGGTCTCGCGCATCGACTTTGCGCCGATGATGTCGCCGACGCTCACGTCGATGCTGGGATCAAGGTAGTTGAGCAGTTTCGAGCTGCTGCGACCGCGTTCCACCTGCGAGCGCATTTCGACGTAAGGTATCTGCCCCGCATACGAAATGCCGGCACCGAAGCCCAGACGCGTGCGGACGCGTTCGCGCCACGGAAAGCCGTAGTAATAGGCCTTCATGTAGGCATTGAATTGCCAGGAATCGGCCTGCAGGCCACGCTCGTGGTGACGCAGGGCGCCGACGTAGCCGACGAAATCGAGCGGCCAGCCGTTAAGGCGTTCGATGAAGGGACGCCCCAGTTCAATTGCGTTTATGCTTGTCTGGTCTGCGGTGTTAGTCGAGGTGCATCTGAGCTGCATCAACTTGGCCAGATCGCAATCGGTAGAATTGCCGTGAAGCACCTTGACGATCAGCGGTCGACCTTCTGGAAAGGCCTCCTGCTTTGGCGAAAAGTCATAGGCCAGGCCAAGCTGCCCGGCAAGCTGGGTGCGATCCTGGACAACAGGACTTGCGCGTACCCCCTGCGACCAGCGTTTGGCGGATACGCCACTGAGCAGCCTCCAACGTTCGGAAAGCCGGTACACCACAGACAAACCGAGCTCGGTGTTGATGCCGCCGCCCGGCATGTATGCGGGGCGTGTTGCCGTGGCTTCGGCCGGGCGCACGCCATAGTAGTAATTGTTCAGGTTGGCATCGCGCGCGGCGAGTGCGAGCTGGGGCTGTAACTGTAACCGGTCTATCGTCCAGTCGTAGCGATAGCCGGCCCGGACTTCGGTGCCGTTTGACACGCTGGAAGCGTCGTGCAGCACTTCGCCAAACAGCGTACCCCACGGCTCGCGGCTCTGGTAGCTCATACCCATATCGATCCCGGGGCCGCGATTATTCATGCCGGACAGGATCGCCGGGATGCGGTCGTACGGGTAGCCCTCGAAACGATAGCCTGCGAACAAGTCGAGGCGCGAGTCAGGCGTGTCATTGAATTTCAGGCCGACGCGATAGGACTCAAGGAAAACATGCTCGCCCTGATACATATAGATCGGAACAAGGTCGTAGCGGGTGCCTCCGCCGCGGTAGGGTGAGTTCTCAATGCGCATCGCAACACCCAACCCTGCTCCGCCTGTTTTCTCCGGGATTGTCGCCGCCAGTATGGGCGTATCGTTGCTTTCTTCCGCCGCTGCCAGGATAGGCGCGTCGTTGCTGACTTCCGCAGCCGCGTACCCGGAGGTCAGCGATAAGCACAGCGCAACAACTGCCGGAATCCGATATCTGAAAATCATAGTTTCATACTCCGCCACACCATTTGTTTCAGCGTGAGGCTTTAAGCCGCCGCAGTATGTACGTTACCGAACACTACACGGATGGATTGCGTTCCGGGTGTCAGTGCACAAAAGCCTGCCGTGCGGAGTGGCATGCATGCATGGGGTCGCGTGTGACGGCACCCGAGCAATCGGAATGTGGAACGATTACCTCCGGGAGCAGCCGTTTGAATTCCTTCTTGACCACCTTGTAGCACTCACAGACACGCGCCTCCAATCCGAGCCGATCCATCACGGTGATGTGGCCACGGTGGTACTCGATCAGCCCGGCGTGCTGCAATTTTCCGGCCGCCTCGGTAATGCCTTCGCGGCGCACCCCGATCATGTTGGCGATCAGTTCCTGCGTCATGACCAGTTCGTTGGAATGCAGACGGTCCAAGCTGAGCAGCAGGCAGCGACACAGTTGCTGGTCCACCGAATGATGCCGGTTGCACACCGCCGTCTGCGCCGTTTGCATCAGCAGTGCCTGAGCGTAGCGCAGAAACAAATTTTGCATGGTGCATGAACGGCGCCCTCCGGCACGACTGAATTCATCCTTCAGCAGCTGCGCTTTCAGCCGGTAAGCAAGGCCACTGCTTTGCACGACGGCACGGCTGGGCGTGGTTTCGCCACCCATGAACAAGGAAACGCCGATCATGCCCTCGTTGCCGACCATGGCAATTTCCGTCGATGCACCGTCCTCAGTGACGTGGAGCAGGGATACGATGGAGGTAGTGGGGAAATAGACGTGGCGCAACTGACTGTTGGACTCGTGAAGCACCTGACCGAGCGGGATTGAGACTAGTTCAAGGTGTGGGAGGATGCGCGCATATTTATCTGGCTGCAGGGCGGCGAGCAGGTGGTTCTGGGGGGGGGCATTAGAGCTGTGCATGAATGCTTTACCTCTCACATGGATATCCGTTACAAACAGTTACCGAGTACTTTTCCACCAGGCAGCATCTTACACAAAATAATTTTTAATTCATATAGGCCGAAATATCTATACATATGGTGAAGGGACGTGCGAAACAAAAATGGAAGGTTAAAGCTCAGTTAGCCGATATTTAAACGAGCTGCCAATTTTGAGGCTGGTGCAACAGATTGATTAACAATAAAAAATTAGTGTTAAAAGCATATGGTGGATCAGCAACCTCAATATGTTTTTAACGCTGAAGGTTCGACAGGCTGCCAGCTGTACTCAAACAGCTTCGCCGAATAGGTTAAACTCGCAGTTGCTAACGCTATGCAATCGAAATCAGCTATGAGCGAACTCTTCATCTCCGAATCCCGCGCGAGGCTGCGCACACTGCTGGCCGCAGGCTATGCGCTGTTCATCGCGTACGTCAGTCTGTCGCCATTTTCAGGCTGGCGTGAGCAGGGGTTGAACTTCATCGATGTGCTGGGTATGCCCTTGTTGTCGACCTTCACGCCATTTGATGCAGTCGTCAATGTGCTGGCTTACATTCCTTTCGGCTTTCTGGTTGGCTTGGCATTACGGGCGCGATTCGGCGTTGTCGTCAGCGTAGTCATCGCCGTGTGTTGTGGCGTGGTTTTATCGGCTGGCATGGAATATTTGCAAATGTATTTGCCGACACGCGCCAGTTCCAATCTGGATGTGCTGACCAATAGTTCAGGCACGCTGACCGGCGCGTTGCTGGCGGTCAGCGTTGCATCGTGGAGCTGGTTTCGTTTAGGGTTGATGCGCTGGCGCAGCGGCCTGTTTCATCATGGCAAGGAGATGGACTTCGGGCTGGCTTTGCTGGTGCTTTGGATCTTCGGCCAGATAAACCCATCCTTGCCTATGCTGGGTAATGTGTTTATCACCGAGGTGGCGCGCCAGCCTTTTGTCGCACATTTGCCGGAGCCATTCGGCTGGTGGGAAAGTGCTGTTGTCACACTGAACCTGTGGATGCTGGGCGCGCTCCTTTTAACACTACTGCGTGCGCCTCGCCGTGTCGTATCGTCGTTGCTGGTGGTGTTGAGCATGGTGGCATTGGTGAAGTTCATCGCTGCCGCGCTGCTGCTGAAATCCTGGGCGTTGTTGCTGTGGATCAATGGCGAGGCGATGCTCGGCATATTGCTAGGGCTAACGCTGCTGATTGCGTTGTTGTGGCTGCCGCGAGCGGCGGTGATCGGGTTCGGGGCAATAGTGACTCTGAGCTATTTCGTTATCGTGAATTTCGTGGTGGATGGCAACACACCCGCCGCCGCAATGTCCGTGTATCACTGGCACTATGGGCACTTGCTCAATTACAACGGTATGGCGCAGACCATTACGCTGATCTTTCCTGTCCTGTTGTTGTTTCATTTATGGCGGATACGAAACGTATAATCCACTTCAGGATTCAGGATTCAGGATTCAGGATTCAGGATTCAGGATTCAGGATTCAGGATTCAGGATTCAGACCGCAAGGGTCTTCCCCGCACAACTAAGGGGCTACGCCCCAGGTTGTTGCGTGAAGGATTCAGGATCGAGTGTTGTTAATTTTGGAGTTGAATAATGAGTTATTTCGACAAGCACGTTTTTTTCTGTACCAATCAGCGTGAAGACGGCAGCGATTGTTGTGGCAATCACGGCGCGCAAAAGGCGCGCGACTACGTGAAGAACAAGGTCAAGGAGTTGGGCATTGCCAATCGTCAGAACAGCATCCGCATCAATTCCGCAGGATGTTTGGATCGCTGTGACGATGGGCCGGTTATCGTGATTTATCCTGAAGGCACCTGGTACACCTATGTTGATGAGTCCGATCTCGATGAAATCATCGAAGAACATTTAAAAAATGGCCGTATCGTCGAGCGCCTGAAGGTCTGATGGCGACTCAAAGCAAAATCACGTTGGCAGGTCCTGCGGGTCAGATGGAGGGCGTACTGCATCTGCCTGACAATGAACCGTGCGCTATTGCCGTGGTGGCGCATCCGCTGCCGACGATGGGTGGTACGATGGAAAACAAGATAGTCACCACGCTGGCCAGGACTTTTGCCGAACTGGGCTATGCCACGCTGCGCTTCAATTTTCGCGGCGTAGGCGCCAGTGAGGGTGTGTTCGACAGCGGCAATGGCGAAGTCGAGGATGTGCTGGCGGCGGTGCAACATGCACGGGACGCGTTCGGGCATCTGCCGCTGATTTTGTCGGGCTTTTCCTTCGGTGGGTATGTTGCGGCGCGTGCGGCCCAACATCTGCACCCGCAGCCGCACAAGCTGGTGCTGGTAGCGCCTGCGGTAGGTCGCTTCGCGATGCCGCCCGTGCCGCACAATACGCTGCTGATCCACGGTGAGCATGATGAGGTGATTCCGCTGGCTGACGCGCTGGACTGGGCGCGCCCTCAGCATCTGCCGATCGTGGTGTTTCCCGAGGCGGGGCATTTTTTTCACGGGCGGTTAAATCAGCTCAAGCAGATCGTGTTGAATGAATTTAACGGGTGCCGTTTATGAACAGCGTTATTGTTGCCGAAAAACTTGTAAAACAGTACGCCGGACAGCGTGTGGTGGACGGCATCAGTCTCAATATCGTGCGCGGCGAATGCTTCGGTTTGCTGGGGCCGAATGGCGCCGGCAAGACCACCACGCTACGCCTGCTGCTCGGTCTGATTTCGCCCGATGGCGGCAAGATTGAACTGCTGAATCACGTCATCCCGGGGCAGGCCAGAGAGGCGCGGCAGCGAATCGGCGTGGTGCCGCAGATGGACAATCTCGACCCCGATTTTACCGTGGCGGAAAATCTGATGGTGTATGGTCGTTACTTCGGCATGACGGATGCGGCTATTCGTGCGCGGCTGCCGGAATTGCTGGAATTTGCCAATCTGACGCACAAGGCGGACGCGAAAGTGCCGACACTGTCCGGCGGAATGAAGCGGCGGCTGACATTGGCGCGTGCACTGGTGAATGATCCGGATGTGATCTTTCTCGATGAGCCGACCACAGGGCTTGATCCTCAGGCGCGCCATCTGATCTGGCAACGCCTGCGTGAGCTGACCGCGCGCGGCAAGACGCTGGTGCTCACCACCCACTTCATGGATGAGGCGGAACGGCTGTGCCACCGGCTTGCGGTGATGGACAACGGACGCATCATCAGCAGCGGTTCGCCCAGAGAGCTGATCGCAGAAAACATCGAGCCGGAAGTTGTCGAGGTGTTCGGCGAACATGCGGCGGCCTGGGCGCAGAGTCATGCGGCCCACCATGTGCAGCGATTCGAGATAAGCGGCGAATCGGTGTTTTGCTATGTGAATGAGGCGCATCCGCTGTTGCTCGAATTGCAGCAACACCCCGAGTTGCGCTATGTACATCGGCCAGCCAATCTGGAAGACGTCTTTCTGAAATTGACAGGCCGCGAGATGCGGGAATGATTCCAACATGAAAATTAACCATTACGCTTTCCCGCAATTCAGCCTGCGCTTCATCCCGATCTGGCGGCGCCATTACATGGTCTGGAAAAAGATGGCAGGGCCGTCGATAATGGGCCATCTTGCCGATCCGGTGATCTACATGCTGGGCCTGGGTTACGGGCTGGGCGGCATGCTGCCACAAATCGGCGGCATGTCCTATATCGCCTTTCTGTCCGCCGGTACGGTGTGCTACAGCACGATGAACAGCGCCAGTTTCGAGGCCTTGTATTCAGGATTCGCGCGGATGCACGAACAACGCACCTGGGAGGCCATCCTCAACACGCCGACCACACTGGATGATATCGTGTTGTCGGAAATTTTCTGGGCGGCGAGCAAAAGTCTGTTGTCGGGTGTTGCGGTGCTGATGGTGATCTGGGCGTTGGGTATGTCGCACTCGCCGCTGTCCCTGTGGATCATTCCGCTGTCCCTGCTGGTGGGGCTGTGCTTCGCCGCGATGGGATTGATCGTGACGGCCCTGGCGCCGGGCTATGAATTTTTCATGTACTACTTCACGCTGGTCATCACGCCGATGACACTTTTGTGCGGCGTGTTCTTCCCGGTCGATCAGTTGCCGGCGATGCTGCAAACCGTGTCGGCCATGTTGCCGCTGACCCACGCTGTCAATCTGGCGCGCCCCTTGTTGAACAATGCCGTGCCGGTGAATATCCTGGCGGATATCGCGGTATTGGCAGGCTATTCGCTGGCAGGTTACTACGTGTCGCTGGTGCTGTTCCGGAAGAGGCTGGCGCAGTAAGTGGCTGGGCGGGTTGCATCAGCCTGTATAATCCGCGCTGCATGAATTTTATCGAAAGTTGCCTATGTTGTGGCTTAAAGCATTTCATATCATCATGGTCGTATCCTGGTTCGCAGGGTTGTTCTATCTGCCGCGTCTGTTCGTCAACCACGCGATGGCAACCGAGCCTGCCGAGATCGCGCGTCTGAAGCTGATGGAGGGCAAGCTGTATCGCTTCGTCACACCGATTGCCTGGCTTGCGATTGTTTCTGGCATGGGGCTGTGGTTGGCTTTCGGTTTCAGCGGCGGCTGGCTGGATGTCAAAGTTGCGCTCGTTGCCGGGCTGTATGGCTACCACCACTATTGCGGCATACTGGTCAAACGATTCGCTGCCGATGAAAATATTCTCGGCCATGTTTTTTACCGTTTTTTCAACGAAGTTCCCGTCATTATATTGACCGTTGTGGTCATTCTGGTGACAGTAAAGCCTTTTTAGAGATTTCCTTATGACTGATTTTTTTGCTCCCTGCCCGCGCGGCCTCGAAACCGTATTATTTAGCGACCTTGTAGAGATGGGTGCGCAGAACGTGCGCGCCACCGAAGGTGGTGTGCATTTTTCCGGTGACTGGCCGCTGTGTTACCGCGTCAATCTGGAAAGCCGTGTTGCCAGCCGCGTCCTTTGGCGCGTCAAGGAAACGTACTATCGCACCGAGCAGGATATATACAAGGCCGTGTTCGATCTGCAATGGCAGCGCTGGTTTAATGTCACGCACACGATACGGGTGAACACCACGGCGATCCGCTGTGCGCTGCAAAGTCTGGAGTTCATCACGTTGCTGGTCAAGGATGCCGTGTGCGACCGTTTCCGCGCACACTGCGACGAGCGCCCCAGCGTCGATACCTTAACGCCTGACGTACGCATCCACGTGTTTATCGAAGATGAAAAGCTGATGCTGTACCTGGATACTTCAGGCGATCCGTTGTTCAAGCGCGGCGTGCGTCAGCACACCAATATCGCGCCGATCAGGGAAAATCTGGCGGCAGGGATCCTGCGACTGTCCGGCTGGAAACCCGGCACGCCGCTGCTCGACCCGATGTGCGGCAGCGGCACCTTCCTGATCGAAGCGGTGCAGATGTCGTTGAACATTCAGCCCGGTATTGCGCGCAGTTTCGCCTTCGAGAAGTTGCTCAATTTTGAAGCAGCCAAATGGCAGGCGATGAAAGATGAGGCGATTGCGGCACAGTTGCCGCCGAAGCCGCTGGAAATTTACGGCAGCGACATGTATGGCGATGCGATGAAGACCGCCTGGCGTAATCTGCACGACGCAGGCTTGTCGGAATGCGTGGAACTGAATCAGGGGAACATTCTGGAAATCACGGCACCCGCAGACCACGGCATTATGGTGGCCAACTTGCCTTATGGCGAGCGTATGGGCGAACTGGATGAACTGGCGGAGCTCTACCCGAAACTGGGCGATGCACTGAAGCGGAAATTCGGCGGCTGGACTGCGTATCTGTTCACAGCAGATAAAGCCATCCTGAAGCTGATGCGCCTGTCACCCTCCAAGCGCACCCCGTTGTTCAACGGCGCAATCGAGTGCCGCCTGCTGGAATACAAAATCGTCTCTGGTAGCAACAGACCAAGTAAATAAGTTCTTTGGTCGGGGCCAAACTGTAATAGATGCGCTACAAGTATCGACCGGCCCCCTTTTACGCTACAATTTTTCTGGAATGATCCACAAGTCCCTCAGTCTGCCAGTCGGCGGGGGAGAGATATGCTGGAGCCCTGGGAATAATCGATACCGATCTCACACAGCTTTGCGACGATCTCATCGCTTTCAACCAGCTCTGCGACAGTTTTGACGCCGATTTTCTTGGCGATCCGATTGATGGATACCACCTTGGCAAGTTCTGCAGGATCATTGAGCATATTGAGAATAACCCCGCCATCCAGTTTCAGGAACTCCACCTGAAAACCGCGTATTCGATCGAATGAGGCGTCATACCTGCCGAATCCGCTCAGTGCAACATTGCAACCGCATTGTCTTACCTGGCGGATAAATTCTGCAACGCTGTTATTTCGTGCCGCCAGATCCGAGTCAGGTACTTCAAAGCACAGAATTGAACCGGGCATCCCTTGCTCATCCAGCGTGTTTTTCAGGAAATCTGGAAACCCCGGATCGCCTATCGTGGCGGCTGCCACGTTGATGAAAAAGATAGAATTATTATCACGGCTGGGGCTCTGTCGTTTTGAAGCCCACTTCAAAACTTGCTGAACGACCCAGCGATCCAGATACGGCATTAACCCGGTTTTTTCGGCAATAGGGAAAAATGCGCCAGGCGGCACCTGGCCGCCTTCCTCCTCCATCAGTCGGATCAGTATCGCATAATGCTCAGTCTTGCCTGAGTCTATGGGCAGCGGGGAGATCAGCTGGCAATACAGGCAAAATTCTCCCTCCTGGATGGCCTCAATAAGCTGTTTCCCCTCGTCACGCCCACCGCCAATCTGCCCGGAAAATGGAGCATGAATCTGTCCGGCTATTTCATTCTCACCGTAATGCTGTTGAACGGTCATGTTCGTTTCAGCCCCGAACGTCCCTGATAGGGGCTGATCGTCGCGCCTGGTAATATCCACGGCCAGAAAATAAAATCCGGTTACATGTCCGTCGGCATCAAATTGAGGAACATGCTCCACCAACAGTCGATAGACGGCACTGCCGGAATCTTCCTGTAAATATTCATAATGCAGGGGATGTCCATCCAAAGTTTGCCGGACTGCGGTCGCAATTCCCGCATAAGCGCGGGTTCCGAATAACTCCCGCATATGTCGTCCGTCGATGAGTTCTTCTTTTAAGTGCAACCACTCACGAAAGGCGCGGTTGTGGTATCGGCAATGTCCATCGGGATCGATCAGCACGATCATTGTCAACATGGTTTCATCGACTAATTGCGAACGAGCCTGAATATCAGTGATTCTCTTTTCGTTGCTCCTGCGCCCGCGCACTTCTGAATCGAGCTTATCTTTCATTGACGATAATTGAGCCGTGCGGCGCATCAATACCCATTCCGAGCGTGACGCACGCGCCGCTTCGGCCAGAACAGAGGCAATCAGAATCCCGGTCAAAAATGCAACCCATTGCAGATTGTCGTGGGTGAAATAAATTGTTGAGACCAGCGCCGCAGTAGTGCAAATGACGGCTATCGATATAACGTATGCTCGTACACCCCGAAAAATCCCGCCGCGCATGCTCATTCCCCTCGAAATCCATGTTGTAGAAGCTCTTCAGGCGCTATAAAGGCCTGCTAACGATCGTCATTTTAGATAAACTACTACTATTCCTGTTTAATTCATATAGGGCAGAAAGCCTATATATTCTGGCCTAATGAAATAAACGGTATTTGTATCTGCCGGTATTTTCTGACTGAGCACAAACGGTCGCAAGTTGTCTGGCGCAGTCAGGCAAGAAAAAAGCCCGCTTTCGCGGGCTTCGTCATCTCTTACACCCAGTCTTTGGGCTGCAGGAAGGTATCGTACAGTTCAGCTTCCGGCGTGCCCGGTTCCGGATGCCAGTCATAACGCCATTTCACCAGCGGCGGCATGGACAGCAGGATGGATTCGGTGCGGCCATTGGATTGCAAACCGAAGATCGTGCCACGGTCTATCACCAGGTTAAACTCCACGTAGCGTCCGCGACGATAGAGCTGGAAGTCGCGTTCGCGTTCACCGTAGGGCGTGTCCATGCGCTTTTCAAGAATCGGCACATAGGCCGACAGGAAGTGATCGCCCACGCTCTGCTGGATGGCAAATGCGGTGGCAAAATCCGGTAGGCTCAGATCGTCGAAGAAGATGCCGCCGATACCGCGCGGTTCGTTGCGATGCTTGAGGAAGAAGTACTCATCGCACCATTTCTTGTATTTTGCATGCAATTCATCGCCGAATGGAGCGAGCGAGTTCTTGCAGATCTGATGGAAATGAACGGCGTCTTCCTCGAATCCGTAATATGGCGTGAGATCCATGCCGCCACCGAACCAGAAGACTTTTTCGCCATCAGGCTTGTGTGCCATGAACATGCGCACGTTGGCATGCGTGGTCGGTGCATAAGGATTGCGCGGGTGTATCACCAGCGATACGCCCATCGCCTCCCAGCTGCAGCCGGCCAGATCTGGGCGGTGCGCCGTGGCCGATGCGGGCATCTTGTCGCCCTGCACATGCGAGAACGCCACGCCGCCGCGCTCAAGCACGTTGCCCTCTTCGAGGATGCAGCTGATGCCTTCGCCCTTGCCGATACCGCCGCTGCCGGTGGAACGTTCCCACTTGTCGCGGATGAATTTTTTACCATCCACCTGCTCCAGACGCTCAACGATCAGCTCTTGCAATTCAAGCAGATATTCTTTAACAGCTGCGCTGTTCACGGTGTTGTTCATAGTCTCTCCGGTTATTAAATTATTATTTTAATTGCGCACGATTCTACCATCCAGCCAAGCGAGTATCTTTGACGGCTGACGGCGGTGGCCCACCAGCCCCGGCAAAACCCACACTTCTTTCCCGAACAAACGCCGGCACTCTGAAAAGGTTCTGGCGGGACGCATGCCGCTTTTATTGGCGCTGGTGGACACCAGCGCGCTGTGCACGCCCTGACAGAGTTTTTTTGCAAACGGATGCGCGGTCAGACGCACCGCCAGCGTGTCATGTTCGCCACGCAACCACCTGGGGGTCGCTCTTTTCACAGGCATCAGGTAAGTAATCGCCTTTGCACCATCCTCACGTAGCGTCTGTTGTTGCGCTGGTGTCAGCGGCTGCAAATAATGCGCCACCTGCTGATAACTAGACGCGATCAGAATCAATCCCTTGCGTTGCGGGCGTTGCTTGAGCCTGAGCAATCGCAGCACGGCGGCGCGATTAGCCGGGTCACAACCCAGCCCATAGCAGGACTCGGTAGGGTAGGCGATCAAGCCGCCGCGCTTCAGATGCGCGGCGATGCGGCGATATGATGTGGGAGCGCATTGCATGAAAGAACCGCCCCCTAGTCATTCCCGTACGAGGAAAAATCAGAGGCAGTGCAAATTGACAGCGGAAAATTCACGTCGAGTTACTTGCGGCCAGCCGCAATCGCACGGTAGCCGATGTCGCGACGCATCTGGCAACCCTCGAAAGAAATTCCGTCCGCCACCTGGTAGGCGCGCCGCTGCGCCATACGCACACTGTCGCCCAACGCTGTGACGCAGAGCACACGCCCGCCGCTGGTTTCGACTTTGCCGTCTTTGAGCGTCGTTCCCGCGTGGAAAACATGCACATCTTCTTCACCCCTGGCCGGCAAGCCGGTGATCACATCTCCGCTGCGCGGCGTATCGGGATAATTGGCTGCTGCCATCACCACGCCTAAGGCGGTGCGGCGATCCCATTCAACTTCGATACGATCCAGCGTACCGTTCACCGCATGTTCCATCAGCGTCAGCAAATCGGTCTTCAGACGCAGCATGATGGGTTGAGTTTCCGGGTCGCCCATGCGGCAGTTGAATTCAAGCACCTTGATCCCGCCATGCGGATCTATCATCAGACCTGCGTATAAAAAACCGGTGTAAGTATGACCTTCTTTTTCCATGCCCTGCACGGTAGGAATAATCACTTCGCGCAGTGCGCGTGCATACACTTCCGGGGTGACCACCGGCGCCGGGGAATACGCACCCATGCCGCCGGTATTCGGGCCCAGGTCGCCGTCCATCAGGCGCTTGTGATCCTGACTGGTTGCCAGCGGCAAGATGTTTTTGCCGTCCACCATCACGATGAAGCTGGCCTCTTCACCTGCCAGAAATTCTTCAATCACCACGCGCGCACCGGCGTCCCCCAGCTTGTTATCTGACAGCATCATGTCGACGGCCTGATGCGCTTCATCAAGAGACATCGCAACCACCACGCCTTTGCCGGCTGCCAGGCCATCGGCTTTGATCACGATCGGTGCGTCATGCTTGTCCACGTAAGCGTGAGCTGCCGCCGCATCGCTGAACGTCTCGTAAAATGCGGTGGGTATGTTGTGCCGCACCATGAAAGCCTTGGCGAAATCCTTGGAAGATTCCAGTTGCGCCGCAGCTTTTGTAGGGCCGAATATTTTCAGTCCGGCACGGCGGAAGGTATCCACCACGCCTTTGGACAGCGGCGCTTCGGGCCCGACCACGGTCAGATAGATGTGTTCTCGTTGCGCGAACGCCAGCAACTCATCAATACTGCTGATCGCGACGTTTTCCACACCGTTTTCCAGGGCCGTACCGGCATTGCCGGGCGCGACATAAACCTTCTGCACCTTGGGCGCCTGCGCCAGACGCCACGCCAGCGCGTGCTCACGACCACCAGAACCAATCACTAATATCTTCATGTCGCTATTCCATCTAAAAATGAGAAGGGAAAAGAGGGAAGGGAGAAGGGTAAAAGCGCGCTCACTGCTCTTCCCTCTTTACCCTTCCCCCTTAACTATTTTTTAATGCCTGAAATGACGGTATCCGGTGTAAACCATCGCGATGCCATGCTCGTCCGCTGCCGCGATAACTTCAGCGTCGCGCATCGATCCACCTGGTTGGATCACGGCTTTTGCACCGGCCTGAGCCAATACATCCAGACCGTCGCGGAACGGGAAGAAGGCATCCGACGCGACGACTGATCCGACCAGACTCAAGCCCGCGTTCTGCGCCTTGATCGCGGCGATACGCGTGCTGTCCACGCGGCTCATCTGACCTGCGCCCACGCCCAGCGTCTGGCCGTTTTTGCAGAACACGATTGCGTTGGATTTTACATATTTCGCGACGCGCCAGGCGAACAACAAATCCTGCAATTGTGCGGCGCTCGGCTGTGCCTTGGTGACGACGCGCAGTTGCGAAGCCTGTACGTTGAGGATGTCCGGGGTTTGCACCAGCAAGCCCCCGCCGACACGTTTCACGTCATAAATATTATGCGCATTCGACAGCGGCACGATGAGCACGCGCACGTTCGGCTTGGCAGCAAATACCTGTAAGGCTTCTGCACTGTATTCAGGCGCGATCACCACTTCGACGAATTGCTGTGCGACCGCTTCTGCCGTTGCTGCATCCACGCTGCGGTTGAAGGCAATAATGCCGCCGAAAGCTGAAGTAGGATCCGTGGCTAAGGCAAGCTTATAAGAGGACAGTGCGGTGTCGGCGATTGCAACGCCACAAGGATTGGCATGTTTGACGATCACGCAAGCGCATTGCTCGAAGGTCTTGACCAGCTCCCAGGTCGCATCTGCATCGCCGATGTTGTTGTAGGAAAGCTCCTTGCCCTGCACTTGAGTATAGTTGGCGATACTGCCCGCAATCGTTGTCAGTTCGCGGTAAAAAGCCGCATTCTGGTGAGGATTCTCACCGTAACGCATGTCCTGCACCTTGGCAAAGTTGAAATTGATCTGCGCCGGAAATTCAGTACGCGAGCCGTCGCTGTTGACCGTGGTCAGGTAATTGCTGATCGCTGAATCATATGCCGCCGTGTGCGAAAACGCCTTCTTCGCCAGATCGAAACGGGTCGCATCAGAAACCTTGCCGCCATTGGTCTGCATCTCGGCCAGCACCGAACTGTAGTCTTCGGGGTCGGTAACGATAGCGACATGACCGTGATTCTTGGCCGCCGCACGCACCATGGTCGGACCGCCGATGTCGATATTCTCGATCGCATCTTCCAGCGAACAATCAGGCTTGGCGATGGTCGCCGCAAATGGATACAAATTCACCACTACGAGGTCAATCGTGGGAATGCCATGCTTTGCCAGCGTGGCGACATGTTCGGGCAGATCGCGGCGCGCCAGAATGCCTGCATGAACCTTGGGTTGCAGCGTCTTGACGCGGCCGTCCAACATTTCCGGGAAGCCGGTGTAATCCGCCACTTCGGTGACCGGAATGCCATTGTCAGCGAACAGCTTGGCCGTACCTCCGGTGGAGAGGATTTTAACGCCGAGTTCAGTTAAACCTCTTGCGAATTCGAGTACGCCGGATTTATCCGAAACGCTGATGAGTGCCTGTTTGATAGTTGCCATGATGATTCCAGTTAAAATAAATTCGGTAAATCGTTAGTCGTTAGTCGTTAGTCGTTAGTTGGTAAACTGAATCCCGCATCCTAAATCCTGTTTTTATTCGACGCCGTGCTGCAACATTTTCTTGCGCAGGGTGTTGCGATTGATGCCCAGCATGGCGGCCGCGCGCGACTGATTGCCGCCCACCTGCACCAATACCATCTCGACCAGCGGCTTTTCGACACAATTCATCACCATGTCGTACAGGCCACAGCCTGGTTCTTCGCCGTCAAGATCACTGAAGTATTCGGAGAGTGCGAGACGCACGTAGCGCGCCATCTCGTTTTCGTTTATCGCGCGTTCGCTCATGCTGCCAACTCCTCAAGATAATGCAGCTGTAATCCACGCTGCGCTTGTTCTGCAAAAAATTCATCGACCGCTGCCTGTTGCTCTTGCGGGCTTTCAAGTTGATTCATCTGATGGCGAAAGTGTGCTGAACCTGTCAGCCCTTTCGTGTACCACGAGATATGTTTGCGTGCGATACGCAATCCGGTGTGCTCGCCATAAAAATCATACAAATCAATAACATGTGCCAACAGCACGCGATGAATCTCGGACACCTGCGGAGAGGGCAGATGCTCGCCTGTCTGCAAAAAATGTTCAATTTCACGGAACAACCAGGGACGCCCTTGCGCCGCTCGGCCTATCATCACCGCATCCGCGCCGGAATACTGCAGCACATAGCGCGCTTTCTCCGGCGTGGTGATGTCGCCATTGGCGATGATGGGAATGTTCACGCTGGCTTTCACCTCACGAATAGTGTCGTACTCGGCATCCCCTGTATAGGCGCAAGCGCGGGTGCGGCCATGAATCGCCAGCGCCTGTATACCCGACGCTTCGGCGATCCGGGCGATACGCACCGCATTGCGATTGTGTGTATCCCAGCCGGTGCGAATCTTCAGCGTCACCGGTGCATTTACTGCGCCGACTACGGCTTCCAGCAATTTCGCGACCAGCGGTTCATTTTGCAGCAAGGCGGAACCCGCCATCACATTGCAAATTTTCTTTGCCGGACAGCCCATGTTGATGTCGATGATTTGCGCGCCGTGATCCACGTTGTATTTTGCTGCTTCCGCCAGCATTTTTGCATCGGCACCGACGATCTGCACCGAGATCGGATCGACTTCACCCTCATGGTTGGCGCGGCGCCGGGTCTTTTCAGAGCCATACAGCAGCGAATTGGAAGCCACCATCTCGCTCACGGCCATGCCCGCCCCCATGCGCTTGCACAGCATGCGGAAAGGCCTGTCGGTGACCCCTGCCATGGGGGCAACGATGAGATTGTTTTTGAGTTCGTAGTGGCCGATGCGCATTGATAATTTTCCAAGAGGGTTGCGGATTATAAAGCAAGCGGACAGGCATGGAAAATATCGCTATGATTAGCGCCATGAAAACCTCGATGCAATACGATGTGGTAATTATAGGCGGCGGCCTGGTAGGCGCCAGTCTGGCCGCCGCTTTGAAGGATAGCGGACTGTCTCTGGCGCTGGTAGAAGCAGCCTCACCTCTCCCCAACCCTCTCCCTCAATATGGCGAGGGCGCAAACGAATCGCTACGCGATGCGCTTCTTGACGACGACTGGGACAGCCGCATTTATGCGATCAGTCCCGGCAGTCGCCATTTTCTCGATCAAATCGGTGCCTGGTCGCGGCTCAACCTGGAGCGCATCGCACCGGTACAGGAGATGCGCGTATCCGGCGATGCCGGCGCTGAACTGGAATTTTCTGCCTATCAGATGGGCGTGGCGGAACTTGCCTGCATACTGGAAAACCGCGCGCTGCAACACGCGCTGTGGCAAACACTCAACGAGCAGGACAACCTTGCATTCATTCAGCCCGCTCGCTGCGCCGCGCTTTCATTCACTGAAGAAGCTGCCGCGCTCACGCTGGAAGACGGGCGCATCCTGAGTGCCAAACTGATCGTCGGTGCCGACGGGCGCAATTCATGGGTACGCAATCAGGCCGGCATCAGTGCTGCGCCGGTGGACTACCAGCAACACGGCGTGGTTGCCAATTTCGGCTGTACACTTTCGCATCGCGGCATCGCGCACCAATGGTTCCAGCCGGATGGCATACTTGCGCTGCTGCCGCTACCGGGCAGCAGAGTCTCTATGGTGTGGTCGGTCAGCCCTGACAAATCAACAGAATTGCTGGCGCTGTCACCTGAAGAGCTCTGCGAACAAGTGTCTGCCGCCTCGCAATACACACTCGGCGAGCTAAAGCTCATCACGCCCGCCGCCGCGTTTGGGTTGCGCCTGCTGACGCTGCCGCAAATCAGCGCGAGTCGGGTGGCATTGATTGGAGACGCCGCGCACAATATGCATCCGCTGGCCGGACAAGGCGTAAACACCGGTTTCCGCGATGCGCGCCAGCTGGCTCAATTGTTGCTGGATCGCGGCGGATGTAACGACTGCGGAAATGCGCAATTGCTGCGCCGTTATGACCGCAAACGGAAAGAAGATATTCACACCATGCAGGCCACCACGTATGGCCTGAAGAATCTGTTCTGCAATGACGATCCGATATTGCGCACGCTGCGCAATATCGGCTTGAATGCCACGAATAAAATTGTCCCGCTGAAAAAAATGCTTATGCAACACGCCCTTAACTAACTATTTGAATATTATGAAAACGAATGTAATGAGTTTTGGCAAAAATATACTTGCCCTGTTTCTGCTAGCCGCCTTTTCCGCAGCCCACGCCGGAGAAGCTGAAATCCGCCAGTCTTTGCAAAGCAAATTCCCCAACATTGGCAAGCTGGAACATGTCGTCAAGACGCCTTACGCCGGGCTTTATGAAGTCGTGGTGGGCGAGCAATTGTTGTATACCGATGAGCAGGGGCTATACCTGTTCGACGGCAACATCATCGAGGTGAAGAGCCGCACCGATCTCTCCGAACAACGCCGTCATCAGTTATTCGCCATCGAATTCGACAAGCTGCCGCTGGAACTGGCGGTTAAAAAAGTGAAGGGCAACGGCAGCCGCAAACTGGCATTTTTCACCGATCCCAATTGCGGCTATTGCAAGAAGCTGGAAAAGGAACTCGCCAAGATTAACGACGTCACGCTATATATGTTTATGTATCCTATTTTTCCGGGATCGGAAGAAATTGTGCGCAACGTGCGCTGCGCCAAAGATCCGGTCAAAGCATGGGACGACCTGATGCAAAAAGGCATCGCGCCGGCTGTCATCGCTTGCAAAGTACCCACCGACAAGGTCATCGCATTGGGCAGGAAACTGAAAGTAAACGGCACACCCAATTTGATTTTTGCTGATGGCACGCAAGTGCCCGGCTATCTGCCCGCAGAAGAACTGGAAAAGCACCTGAAACAGGCCGGGAAAAAATAGGAGGCTGATCATGGTTACACCGCTCGAAATTCCACGTGAACTGCTGGCTCAGGCAGTCGATCAGTCGCACGAAGGCATCACTATCGCCGATGCGAGCCAGAAAGACTGGCCGCTGATTTATGTGAATGCGGGATTTGAGCGGCTTACCGGCTATCCGGCTGCCGAATTGCTCGGCAAGAGTGTCCGGCTTCTCCAGGGGACGGACACTGAGCAGCCTGAAATAAACGTGCTCCGTGAGGCGATGAGTCAGGGGAAAAACTGTCTGGTCACGTTGCGCAATTATCGCAAGGATGGCTCGATGTTCTGGAATGAGCTGAGTCTGTCTCCTGTGCGCAACGATGCAGGTATTCTCACCCATTACATCGGCATTCAGCATGACGTCACTGCGCGCATCATGCCGGATCAACGCCTGCGCCAGACCAGTCTGCATACACAGCCTGTTCATCCTGAACCACAGGTCGGCATCAGCGGCCACTTCGACGAACAGCTTGATCGCATGCTGAGCACAGCGCAACGCACGCACAGCCAGCTGTCGGTATTGGTCGTCAATCTGGATCAATTCAAACACTTTAATGAGCGATATGGCCGTGCAGCCGGAGATACCTGTTTGCGCATGGTAGGAGAGCGTATTGCCCGGTCTTTTGCACGCACGACAGACCGTGTCGCGCGGCATGACGGAGATGCATTTTTCATCGTTGCGATGGGGGAGAGTCCCGAAGGATTGCAACAGCATGTGAGCAAACTTCGCGATCAGGTTCGCGCGCTGAATATCCCGTACAGCGATTCACCAGATGGCGTAATAACGATTTGTGTCGGCGGCGTCACCCTGATTCCGCAACACAACATCACTGCAAAAGACCTGATTAAAAAGGCCGATGCAGCCCTTGAGGAAGCCAAACGGCGCGGCCACGACTGCGAGCTCCTCATCTAATACAAACATCGCGCAGCGATCCATTGACGCCCTCTCCGGCTTGCGGGAGAGGGCGGGGAGAGGGGCGGGCGTGCCTCGACGGGAGCTCGTTCAGTTGAGTGCGGGTTCTGCGCCTTTAGGGAAAAACACCCACATCTGCCCGCGTTGCTTCATGCGTCCGGCCTGAGCGCCTGCCTGGTCACCAAAACCCCAGAAAAAATCTGCCCGCACCGCACCCCGGATCGCCCCGCCGGTATCTTGCGCCAGCATCAGACGATTCAGCGGTTCTGCCGTATTCGGATAAGTCGTGGACAGAAACACCGGTGCGCCCAGCGGAATGGTGCGCGGGTCAATCGCGATGCTGTATGCATTGGTCAGCGGCACACCGAGTGCGCCTAGCGGTGCAGACAATCCTTCGGGTAATTCGCGGAAAAACACAAAGCTGGGATTTTGTTCAAGCAGCGCTGCCAATTTGGCCGGATTTTTCTCCGCCCAATGCTTGATACCCTGCATCGAGGCTTGATCGGCATTGAGCTCGCCCATTTCGATCAGCTTCTTGCCGATAGAAACATAGGGATGACCATTCTGGTCGGCATAACCGACTTTGACCAGACGTCCATCCGCCAATTCGATGCGACCGGAACCCTGAATTTGCAGGAAAAAAAGATCGACCGGGTTTTCCACCCAGAACAATTCGCGTAGCGCGCCCCGACCTCCGTCAATCTGTGCCCGACTGAAATAAGGCACGATGCGACGACCTTCCAGCCTCCCGCGCAGGCGCAGGTCTTTGAGTTGCGGATAGACCTCGCTCAAATCAATTGTCAGCAAATCTTCGGGAGCGGCATACAGCGGATATTTGAAACGCGCGGTCTTGACGCGACTGCCAAAAAGTCTGGGTTCGTAGTAGCCGGTAATCAGGCCGTAAGCTGAACCATCCGGATTAAATACCTGATAGGGCGTAAACGCTTCCTCAAAAAACGAACGCAGTGCCTCATTGTCCGGATTCACCAGCACATCGGCGCTCGCACAAACAGCCTGCCAGTCCGGCTTGTTTTTTAATGCATGACAGCTTTGCAAAAAGGCAACCCAGCTCGGTTGCAAATCCACCTTCTGCCAGTCCGGCAACATCTCCCACTTGCTGACCGAAAACGGCGCTGCCGGTGTGACCACGGGCGGCACAGGCGGAATAACAACAGGCGGGGTGGGCGTAACAGCACAGGCGGCCAAAAAGATCAGCGGCAAGAGTGCAAATTTTAACCGCGCGTCAGCCAGAAAATTAATGCAGAACACGGGGCACACTCAAGACAAACTCAGGAATTTCGACATCGAAATCGGCCCCGTCATCGCCACGCATCAGATAACTGCCGCGCATCGTCCCCACCTGAGTGGCCAGCACCGTGCCGCTGGTATATTCAAAACTCTGATTAGGCTGCAACATCGGCTGCTCGCCCACCACGCCCTGTCCGCGCACTTCCTGAACATGGTTGTACGCATCGGTAATCACCCAGTGGCGACTGATTAGCCTGGCAGCTACCGTGCCCAGATTGGTGATGCTGATGGTATAGGAGAACACAAAACGATCAGCCGCCTCATCGGACTGATCGGGCATATATTTCACCTGGGTTTGTATGATGATGCCGTGTTGTTCTGTTTTTGTCATGCGTAGTATTTGAACCGATTTTACGCGGTGTCGCAAGAGATAAAGCACGCTTTTATGCTAATCTCTGTTGCTGAAAGGTTGGTGAATATGAATGGTTATTTGAAACGCATCCTCAACGCCCGCGTCTATGACGTGGCGATTGAAACTCCGCTGGAAGTCGCACCGAATTTATCGGCACGCACCGGCAACACGATCCTGCTCAAGCGCGAAGACATGCAGCCGGTGTTTTCCTTCAAGCTGCGCGGCGCGTACAACAAGATGGCGCAGCTCACACCGGAGCAGCTCAAACGTGGCGTCATCACCGCTTCGGCCGGAAATCACGCTCAGGGCGTTGCGCTCTCCGCTCACAAAATGGGCTGCCGTGCGATCATCGTCATGCCCACCACCACGCCTGCCGTTAAAATCGAAGCGGTCAAACACTTCGGTCAGCGCTCGGTTGAAATCGTGCTGCACGGCGACAGTTACAACGATGCCTATGACCATGCGCTGGAACTGGAGAAAAAAAACCAGCTCACCTTTGTGCATCCGTTTGATGATCCTGATGTCATCGCCGGACAAGGCACCATCGGCATGGAAATATTGCGTCAACGTAGCGGGCCTATCCACGCGATCTTCTGTGCCATCGGCGGCGGCGGGTTGATTGCGGGGGTCGCCGCCTACGTCAAGCAGTTACGCCCCGATATCAAGATTATCGGCGTGCAATCTGTCGATTCGGATGCCATGTACCAATCCATGCAGGCGGGCCGTCGTGTACAGCTCACCGATGTCGGCCTGTTCGCGGACGGCACCGCAGTCAAACTGGCGGGCGAAGAGACCTTGCGCATCTGCCAAAAATATGTGGATGAGATCGTGCTCGTCAATACCGATGCAGTGTGCGCCGCGATCAAGGATGTATTCCAGGACACACGCTCCATCCTCGAGCCTTCGGGTGCGCTGGCCGTCGCGGGCGCCAAGCTGTACGCTGCACGCGAGGGAATCAAGAATGAGGCGCTGGTCACCGTTTGCAGCGGCGCAAACATGAACTTCGATCGTCTGCGTTTTGTCGCTGAACGCGCTGAGATCGGCGAGAAGCGCGAATCCATCCTGGCGGTGACGATACCCGAGACGCCGGGCAGCTTCCGCAAATTCTGCACCTTGCTGGGGCGTCGCAATATCACCGAATTCAACTACCGCTTTGCCAACCCGAAAGCTGCGCAGGTGTTTGTCGGTATTCAGGTGAAGAACGAGGCCGAGTCCACCGAGCTGGTGGAGAAGTTGCAGTCTCACAAGTTACCCACGCTGGATCTTTCCGACAACGAAATGGCCAAGCTGCACCTGCGCCATCTGGTTGGCGGTCATGCACCTGAAGTTAAGGATGAAATCCTGTTCCGCTTCGAGTTCCCTGAACGCCCAGGCGCCTTGATGCAATTTCTCAACAGCATGAATCACAGCTGGAATATCAGCCTGTTCCACTATCGCAACCACGGCGCGGATTACGGTCGCGTGCTGGTCGGCATGCAAGTGCCGGATCACGACAAACAGGCGTTCACCGAGTTTCTCAACACGCTCGGCTACCGCTACTGGGACGAAACCGACAACCCGGCGTACCGGTTGTTTCTCGGTTAGGAGCCGCTCATCTCTCATGTCCGTCAGGCCTCGGTGTGCCCAATGCAGGCAATAAAACAATCCATCCGCAAGAACATCCTGTCGCTGCGTGAGCAATTAACGCCAGAGATACGCGCCGAATACAACGCGGCGATCACCGAGCGTTTATTGCAACTGCCGGAATACAGCCGGGCCGAAACGGTGCTGGGCTACATGAATTTCGGCAGTGAATATGCCAGTGAGTTGTGGGTGGCCCGTGTGCTGGCGGACGGCAAGCGCCTTGTTTTGCCCAGCGTGAATCGCCATACCAATACGCTTGATTTATATCGGGTGGATGACCTGGAAAGTCAGTTGGCGGCGGGATTATGGGGGATACGCGAACCTGTCATCGAACGCTGCAAACGGCTGAATGACATAAATGAGGTAGAATTCGTCCTGTTGCCCGGAATCGCATTTAGCCGGGATGGCGCGCGCCTGGGTTACGGCGGCGGGTTTTACGACAAGCTGCTGGCGCATGTGCCACATCACCCCGCGCTGGTTACCGCGGCGTTCGGGCTGCAAATCGTGGCACAGATTCCACAAGAAGCGACTGATGTCAGAGTCGAGTGGATCGTGACCCAAGAAGAAATAATAGGCTGTTCAGCAACAGGAAATCTCTGACAAGTCACCTTCCGGCGAGCCGGAATGGCTGGAGATTTCTCAAAATAACTTTAGTGAGAGAGTGGAAGATGGCGAACTTAGCTGATTACGACCCGCAAGAAACCCAAGAGTGGCTGGATGCCCTTGAATCGGTGCTGAAAAATGAAGGCGCGGAACGCGCACATTTTCTGCTCGGTCAGTTGATAGATAAGGCGCGCAGCTCAGGGGCCGGCGTGCCGTTCAGCGCCACCACGCCATATTGCAACAGCATCGCCTTGGGCGACGAAGAACGTTCGAGCGGCAACATTGAATTGGAACACCGCATCCGCGCACTGATGCGCTGGAACGCAATGGCGCTGGTATTGAACGCGAATCGCGATTCATCCGAGCTGGGCGGCCATATCGCCAGCTTCGCCTCTGCCGCAACGCTGTATGACGTGGCGTTCAATCACTTCTTCCACGGCAAGACCGATACGCATGGCGGCGATCTGGTGTATTTCCAGGGTCACTCGTCCCCCGGTGTTTACGCGCGTGCCTACCTCGAAGGACGTATTTCCGAAGAACAGATGTACAAGTTCCGCCAGGAAGCGGCAGGGGATGGCCTGTCCTCCTATCCGCATCCCTGGCTGATGCCGGACTTCTGGCAATTCCCGACCGTATCGATGGGCCTGGGCCCGCTGATGGCGATTTATCAGGCGCGTTTCATGCGCTATCTGCAACATCGCGGACTGGTGCAAACCGACGGACGCAAAGTGTGGGCCTATCTGGGCGACGGTGAAACGGATGAGCCGGAATCCCTGGGCGCAGTCTCGATGGCCGGGCGTGAGAAGCTCGACAACTTGATCTTTGTGGTCAACTGCAACCTGCAACGCCTCGATGGCCCGGTGCGCGGCAACGGCAAGATCATCCAGGAGCTGGAAGGCGTATTCCGCGGGGCCGGCTGGAACGTCATCAAAGTCGTCTGGGGCGGCCAGTGGGATCGCCTGTTCGCCAAGGACAAGAACGGCCTGCTGCAAAAACGCATGCAGGAAGTGGTGGACGGCGAGTACCAGACCTACAAATCCAAAAATGGCGCGTATGTACGCGAACATTTCTTCGGTAAATATCCGGAGTTGCTGGAAATGGTCGCCGACATGTCGGATGACGAAATCTGGCGCCTGAATCGCGGCGGTCATGATCCGCACAAGGTTTACGCGGCTTATGCGGCAGCGACCAAGCACACCGGTCAACCCACTGTCATTCTTGCCAAAACCGTTAAAGGCTATGGCATGGGCGAGGCGGGCGAAGCGCAGAACATCACCCATCAGCAAAAGAAAATGGCAGGGCAAGTGCTGCTCAACTTCCGTGACCGTTTCAACATTCCGCTGAACGATGCGGAAGTGGCCAGTCTGAATTTTTATCGTCCGCCCGCGGACAGCCTCGAGATGAAGTATCTGCAAGAACGCACCGCAGAAATGGGTTCTGTACCCGCGCGCAATCCAGCCACCGAAGCCTTGAAAATTCCCGGTCTGGATGCGTTCGATTCATTGCTGAAAAGCACGGAAGGCCGCGAAATATCGACCACTATGGCGTTCGTGCGGATGCTGGGTATTCTGGTCAAGGACAAGAATATCGGTCGCCAGGTCGTGCCGATCGTGCCGGATGAATCGCGCACCTTCGGTATGGAAGGCATGTTCCGCCAGCTCGGCATCTTCTCTCAAGTCGGACAACTGTACACCCCGCAAGATGCGGATCAGCTGATGTTCTACAAGGAAGACAAGACCGGACAGATCCTGCAGGAAGGCATCAACGAAGCCGGCGCGATGTCCTCGTGGATCGCAGCTGCAACAGCTTATGCCAACCACGGCAAGGCGATGCTGCCGTTCTACATTTATTACTCCATGTTCGGCTTCCAGCGTATCGGTGATCTGGCATGGGCGGCAGGCGACATGCGCGCTCGCGGCTTCATGCTGGGTGGTACTGCGGGGCGCACTACGCTGAACGGCGAAGGTCTGCAGCATCAGGATGGCCACAGCCATTTGATGTCGGCGATGATTCCGAATTGCGTATCCTACGATCCGACCTTCGCGTATGAGTTGGCCGTCATCATCCATGACGGCATGCGCCGCATGTATGTCGATCAGCAGGACGTGTTCTATTACCTTACCGTGATGAACGAGAATTACGCACATCCTGCCATGCCTGAAGGCGCGGAAGAGGGCATCATCAAAGGGATGTACCTCTTTAATGAAGGGACAAGGGACAAGGGACAAGGGAAAAAGCCCGTCGTGCAGCTGATGGGCAGCGGCACGATCTTGCGCGAAGTCATTGAGGCCGCGCAATTGCTGCAAAACGATTTCGGTGTGAACGCCGACATCTGGAGCGTCACCAGCTTCTCGGAACTGCGCCGCGACGGAATCGACTGCGAACGCTGGAACACGCTGCATCCTGAAGCTGCGCCTCGCGTGAGTTACGTTGAGCAATGTATGAGTGAGCGAGCCGGTCCTGTGATCGCCGCAACCGATTACATGCGTTCATTCGCCGACCAGATTCGCGGCTTCCTGCCCAGGAATTACAAGGTATTGGGCACAGATGGTTTTGGTCGTTCTGATACACGTAAACACTTGCGCCAGTTCTTTGAAGTGGATCGTTTCTACATCGCTGTTGCCGCATTGAAGGCGCTCGCGGATGAAGGCACGATCGCGGCGTCCGAAGTCAGCCGGGCAATTGCACTTTACAATATCAATCCAGACAAGCCGAATCCGGTTACTGTTTAACAGTTTATCGTTTTCGGTTTGGAGTTTAGGAGAGACACGTGGCAGAAATGAAACAAGTATTAGTGCCGGACATCGGTGACTACAAGGGTGTCAGCGTCATCGAAGTGATGGTAAAAGTTGGCGATATAATCAACGAGGAAGACACCTTGTTGACGCTGGAAACCGACAAGGCGGCGATGGATGTACCTTCGCCCTATGCCGGTGTGGTTAAAGAATTGCACATTGAAATCGGCGACAAAGTCTCACAAGGCTCGCTGATTCTGGTGATGGAATGCAACGACGCAGCGTCACCATCGGAACAAACTGCAGCGATTCCCGCTGCAGTTGCACCCGCCAGCGTCGCTGCGCAAGCCGCCGCGCCTGTTGTTGCGCAGTCTGTTCAGCCTGTCATATCCGGTGGGCAGGCGCACGCCAGCCCGGCGATACGCCGCTTCGCGCGCGAACTGGGCGTCGATATTGCCAAGGTTCAAGGCAGCGGAGAAAAAGGCCGCGTCACGAAAGACGACGTGCAGAACTTCGTCAAGACAGCGCTGGCTCAGCCGCGTGGCACGGCTGGCGGCAATGGTCTGCAGGTTCTGGATATGCCGGTGTTTGATTTTGCCAAGTATGGCGCGATTGAAACAACACCGCTGTCACGTATCCAGAAGATTTCCGGCGCGAATCTGCATCGCAACTGGGTGACGATTCCGCATGTCACGCAATTCGACGAGGCAGACATCACAGACATGGAAGCCTTCCGTAAGCAGCTTGGCACTGAATACGCCAAGCAGAACATCAAGATCACTCCGTTGGCTTTCATGCTCAAGGCGGTGGTTGCGGCTTTGCAGAAGTTTCCGAAGTTCAACGCATCGCTGGATGGCGAAAATCTGGTGCTCAAACAGTACTTCCACATCGGCGTGGCAGTGGATACACCAGATGGGCTGATGGTGCCGGTGCTGCGCGACGTCGACAAGAAAGGCATCGTGCAACTGGCTCAGGAACTTGCCGAAATATCAGCTAAAGCACGCGAGAAGAAAATCACGGCCGCTGACATGCAGGGCGGCTGCTTCACCATTTCCAGTCTCGGCGGAATAGGCGGCACGGCCTTTACACCCATTATCAACGCGCCTGAAGTGGCGATCCTGGGTGTGTCGCGTTCCTGTATGAAGCCGGTTTATCAGGACGGCGTATTTGTACCGCGCCTGATGCTGCCGCTGTCGGTATCCTATGATCATCGCGTGATCGATGGCGCGGCTGCAGCACGCTTTACCGCGTATCTTGCGCAGGTTTTGTCTGATATACGCAGGCTGGCGCTGTAACTTGGGGCAAAAACCGATCGGCATCCTCGGCGGCACATTTGACCCGATTCATTACGGTCATCTGCGTCTTGCCGAGGAAATGCTGGAATTGGCCGGATTGCAGCACATCCGCTTCATCCCGACCGGTAATCCGCCGCATCGCGACACGCCCAAGGTCTCGGCTGCGCACCGAAGTGCGATGGTGCAACTGGCAATAGCCGACCAGCCCGCTTTTGTGCTGGATGAGCGCGAAGTCAGGCGCACCACAAAGTGTTATACGGTGGATACGTTACGCGAACTGCGTACTGAGATGGGTGAGACGCAACCGCTTTGCCTGTTGATGGGCGGCGATGCATTTCTGCAATTGCACACATGGCACGAGTGGGAACAGATACTCGATCTGGCGCACATCGTGGTGGGATACCGCCCGGGGTTTACACTGGAGAAACGCATCCACACCGCAACGAAGGAATTGCGTCAGCAATATCAACAGCGCTTGTGTACTGTGGATTATTTATCGCAACAAGCCGCGGGCGGCATCGCCGAATTGGCGATACCAAAACTTGAAATCTCTGCCACGCTGATCCGCAGTCGTGTGGCAGAAAAACGCACCATCCGCTACCTGCTGCCAGCATCTGTGGCAGACTACATTTATCAACATAATTTATATACACCATGCTAACTACTGAAGAAAAAACCAAAGCCGTCGTCGCGGCCCTTGAAGACATCAAGGCCACTGACATTACCGTAATCGACACCAGCAAACTCAGCTCGCTGTTTGATCGCATGATTATCGCTTCCGCCACATCCAACCGTCAGGCCAAGGCGCTGGCAGACAGCGTGGTGGTGAAACTTAAGGCACAAGGCGAAGTTGTCCTGGGTCGTGAAGGCGAAGAAAGCGGCGAGTGGGTATTGGTGGATTTGGGCGAGGTGCTGGTACACATCATGCAACCTGCCACTCGCGCCTATTACAATCTTGAAGAATTGTGGAGCAAGGCACAAGCCGCACGCCCCAAGCTGGCGCAGTTGCCCGAATCTGAATAGGCATGAAGCTGTTGATCGTAACCGTCGGGCATAAGATGCCTGACTGGATCACGACGGGCTTCAACGAGTACGCCAAGCGCATGCCGCGCGAGGCTAAAATCGAACTGCTGGAAATCAAGCCTGAGCCACGCACGACGGGTAAAACCACGCTGCAAATCATGGAAGCCGAGGCGCAGCGCATCTTAAACGTCCTGCCGCCGACTTGCCGGCGCATCGCGCTGGACGAGCACGGCGCCATGCCGACCACCAAGCTGCTCGCCGCCCAGATGAAAGACTGGATGGGTGAAGGGCGCGATGTTGCGTTTATCATCGGCGGCGCCGATGGCCTGCATGATTCAGTAAAACAGGCGGCCGGGCAGCTTATGGCCTTGTCTGCTTTCACCCTGCCGCATGCATTTGTGCGGGTATTGCTCGCGGAACAGTTGTATCGCGCGCACAGCCTGATGCACAACCATCCTTATCACCGTGAATAGACTACCATCATGAGTTCCAGGCAATCACGCATTTATCTCGCCTCACAGAGTCCGCGCCGCCGCGAATTGCTCAAGCAGATCGGCATTCATTTCGAACCCTTGCTGTTGCGCGCAGATACACGTCGTCACGTTGACGTGGATGAAGCGCCGCTGCCGGGTGAATTGCCGGAGGACTATGTGCGGCGTCTCTCTTTGGAAAAAGCGCAGTTTGGTTGTGACGCGTTGCAATTTCGCCATTTACGGCAGCTTCCGGTATTGGCTGCGGACACTGCCGTCACACTGGACGGGAAGATATATGGCAAGCCGGATAATGTCGAACACGCAGCCGCCATGCTGCGCGAGTTGTCCGGTCGCGAGCATCAGGTGATGACGGCGGTCGCGGTTGCTGTGGGTGAACGTGTGGAAGCGCTGATATCCATCTCTACGGTGCGATTTGCCCAGCTCAGCGAAGAGCGCATCAATCGCTATTTACAATCCCACGAATACGCAGACAAGGCCGGTGGCTACGCTATTCAGGGCCTGGCCGGTGCGTTTATTGAACACCTCGCCGGCAGCTATTCCGGCGTAATGGGCCTGCCGGTATTTGAAACCGTTCAACTGCTGCGGCGCTTTGATTTTCCAGTACCTTAGGGAGTGCAGGTAAACCGGAAGGCTACGCACCAACGCCCTGATCAATAATACTTAAAATCTATGAGCGAAGAAATACTGATCAACGTCACCCCGCAAGAAACCCGCGTCGCGGTGATGCAACTTGGCGTGGTGCAGGAACTGCACATTGAACGCAGCAGTAATCGCGGTATTGCCGGCAATGTCTATCTCGGTCGTATCAAGCGCGTGCTACCCGGCATGCAGTCTGCTTTTATCGACATCGGCCTGGAACGTTCGGCGTTCCTGCATGTGGCGGACATCTGGGAAAACAGCAACAACGGCGAGAACGCCCGTCCCATCGAAAAAATCCTGTTTGAAGGCCAGAACTTGCTGGTGCAAGTCATCAAGGAGCCGATCGGCAGCAAGGGCGCACGACTGACCACTCAACTGAGTTTTGCCGGACGTCTGCTGGTGTTCCTGCCTCAGGAAATGCGCATCGGCGTATCTCAGCGCATTGAAGGGGTGGAGCAGCGCGATGCGTTGCGCGCAAAATTGCAAGCCATCTTGCCGCCGGAACACCAGGGCGGTTATATCATCCGCACCGTGGCGGAAGCCACTGATGATGCGCACTTCGCCATCGACATCGCGTATCTGGACAAGCTGTGGAGCAACCTGCAAACGGTAGCGAAAACAGCCAGTGCGCCGCAACTGCTATACCAGGAACTGGATATCAGCCTGCGTGTGCTGCGCGATTTTGTAGGGCAGGACACCGTGCGTATCTTGGTCGACTCGCGCAGTACATGTAACAAGATGCTGGAATTTGCCCAAAACTACAATGCGGATGCGGCTCAGCTGCTCGAGCACTACACGGGTGCGCGCCCGCTGTTTGACATGTATAACATCGAGGAAGAAATCGAGCGCGCCTTGTCCAAGCGTGTGGATCTGAAATCCGGTGGTTATCTGATCATCGATCAGACTGAAGCGCTGACCACCGTGGATGTGAATACCGGCGGTTTTGTCGGCGTGCGCAACTTTGACGACACGATATTCAAGACCAACCTGGAAGCCACTCAGGTCATTGCCCGCCAGTTGCGCTTGCGCAACCTGGGCGGCATCATCATTTGCGACTTTATCGATATGGATAATCTGCAGCATCGCGATGCCGTACTTGAGGAGTTTAAGAAGGCCCTGGCGCGCGATCATACCCGCATCAGCGTCAACAATTTCTCGTCCCTGGGGTTGGTGGAAATGACGCGCAAGCGTACCCGCGAGAGTCTCGCGCATGTGCTGTGCGAACCATGCCCTACCTGCAAAGGGCGTGGCGAGGTGAAGACCGCGCAAACCGTCTGTTACGAAATCCTGCGTGAAATTGTCCGCGAGGCACGTCAGTTTGATGCGTGCGAATATCGCATCCTGGCCTCACAGCAAGTCATCGACTTGTTCCTAGAAGAGGAATCGCAAGCCCTGGCAGGCTTATCCGATTTCATCGGCAAACCGATTTCGATGCTGGTGGAAACGCAATACAATCAGGAACAATATGATGTGATTTTGATGTAAATCCCCTGGTGCTATGTCCCTCGCACTGACAAGGTTAGTCTGCTAGTATTTGTGCGCGCAATTCAACGCGCGTCATAACTAAAAACACACTCAGGGAAAAATATGTTCAAGAAAAAAATCATGATTGCCCTCGCGGCATCAGTGCTGTCTGCAACTGCCTTTGCCGACGTTCACGAGCATGCGGCTCACCCGCATTGGTCATACGATGGTGCTGAAGGCCCGGATCACTGGGCTCAAATGGAAGCCAGTTTCAGTACTTGCTCAACCGGCAAGAATCAATCACCGGTTAATCTGACCAACTTCACCAAGGCTGAACTTGCACCGATCCAGTTTGACTATAAGGCCGACGGCAATCAGGTTCTGAATAATGGCCACACCATTCAAGTCAACTATGCCACAGGCAGCACCATCGCACTGAATGGCCAGACGTTTGAGCTGAAGCAGTTCCACGCACATGCTCCGAGCGAAAACCAGATCAATGGCAAAACTTTTCCGATGGAAGCTCATTTCGTACACGTCGATGCCAACGGTAATCTTGCGGTAGTCGCAGTGATGTTCGAAGAAGGCAAGGCCAATGCAGAGCTGGAAAAAGCCTGGAAAGCCATGCCTCACGAAGCCGGAGAGAAGGTCAGCATTAAGGACAGCATACTCGGCACGGCCGTCATGCCGGATGACAAGGCTTATTACCGTTTCAACGGTTCTCTGACCACGCCGCCTTGCACAGAAGGCGTGGCATGGCTGGTGCTGAAAAAGTCCGTCACTGCATCGAAGGAACAAATCGAGAAGTTTGCTCATATGATGCATCACCACAACAATCGTCCTGTGCAGCTTGTCAACGCACGCTTGATTCTTGAGTAAACGTATCTGCTTCAACTGAAAAGCCGGCGCAAGCCGGCTTTTTTATTCAGGTATCAGCAACCTCGCAGGTGCTGTCTTGCTCACCGTGATGGCAACCACTTTATGGCGTGATTATCCACCCTGCTTGAGTTCGAGCTGATGCATCGGCACGTTGAACAACCCGACGATAAACTGCAGCAATGCCGCGTTGGCATGACCGTCAATCGACGGTGCGGACTGACGTATCTTGAGTGCGTCGGCGTGCAATCCTGTGATGTCGCTGCGCTTTGCGCCCGGCTGCACGTGCAAGATCACCGTTGCGCCGATATCAGACCCCATTAACGTAAAGCTCGCGCAGCGACTCGTTCGCCCCCTCTCTCGTGTATGGGCGAGGGGGCGGGCACGATAAGATTCACAGGTGGTTTCTTGATGTGCCGGTTAGAAGAGTCTTAACGCGATACGCTCGAGCATACCGACCGGCACGATCATAATCAGCTGGCAAATGATCAGCAGCAGCATCGGCGTCAAGTCCACGCTCCCCAGCATCGGCACGATACGACGCAGCGGTGTCAGAAATCGGTCGGTCACAATGGCCAGCACGGAGGCCACCTGCGTGTGCGGATTCACCCATGACAAAATCGCCTGTGCAAATACGGCGCCCATCAGCAGGTACAGACTGATTTTGATCAGTTTGACTGCCGCCAATACCAGCAGTCCTGCCAGCGGGAAGAAATGCCCGACATAACCTTGTATCAACATCACCCCGGTCAGATAGAGCGTTTCGACCAGCAATGCGAGCAACAAGGTTGAGCTGTCGAACCCCCAGGCAGAAGGAACGTAACGACGTGCGCGCAACACGATGAAATCGGTAAATACCATGACAAATTCGCCTATCGGGTTGCGCATTGGTGCGCGCAACCATTGCAGGTGAAAACGCAGCAATAAGATCGCAGCAAAGGATTGCAGCACGACATCCAGCAAGAACAGCAACGCTTCGCTCATCATGATGCCCGCCCCAATTCATCGCCCATTTCACGCGAGCGCGCATCTGCTGCCAGTGCCGCTTGCACAATGTGTTCGGCGACCTGATTGGAAGCCAGGCTCAGCAGGGCGCGTTCGGTCGTACCGTTCTTTGAAGTGACCCGGGCGCGCAGTACGGCGATGTCTTCGGAGCTTGATGCCGCCAGTTTGCTGCCGCCCAGAAAGGTGGCAACGCTCAAGCGGCGCGCATCATCAGTGTTGAAGCCCAGTTCAGTTGCCGCCAGCTGTAAAGCTTCGATCAGATAAAACACATAAGCCGGGCCGCTGCCTGAAATCGCCGTCACGGCATCGACCATCGCCTCGTCCTGCAGCCAGAGTGTTTCACCCACCGCAGCCAGTATTTCCTGCGCCTGATCGCGCTCTTGGCTGGTCACAGCGGGCAAGGCATACATGCCGGTCATGCCGCTCTGTATCAATGCCGGGGTATTGGGCATGGCGCGCACCACCGTCTGACTACCGGCCCAGCGCGCAAGATCAACCGCACGGATGCCGGCAGCGATGGAAATCAGCAACTGCCCTGACAGCTGATGGGCTAACTGTTGCGCCACTTCACGCAATTGTTGCGGCTTGACCGCGAACACGATGACCTGACTACCCGCCACACCATCTGCCATATTTTCCACTGCCCGCACTGCAAAGTCCCGTTGCAAGCGGGCGCGATTATCCGCGTTGATTTCCACCACGCTGATTTGCGCAGCAGCAAACCCCTGACCCAACAAACCGCCGATCAAGGCCGTCGCCATGTTGCCACCGCCGATAAAACAAATATTCATACCATTCCTTCACTGTAAATCCGGTTGCCGAAAATGGCGGATCCTACGCGCACCATGGTCGCGCCCTCTTTGATTGCGGCGGCGAAATCATGCGACATACCCATCGACAAGGTATCGAGTTGCAAGCCTTGTCTGTTCAATTGATCGAAAAGTTCGCGTACCCGTGCAAACGCTGTACGTTGAACAGTTACATCTTCGCTCGGTGCGGGAATCGCCATCAATCCGCGCAATTGCAGATTAGGCAGGCGGGCAACAGCATGAGCCAAATCGCTGACCTCATCGGGTGACACACCGCTTTTGCTGGACTCATCGCTGATATTGACCTGCAAACACAGTTGCAACGGCGACAGATGTGCGGGGCGTTGCGCAGACAGCCGCTCGGCGATCTTAACCCTGTCCACGCTGTGTACCCAGGCAAAATTTTCCGCAATCGGACGAGTCTTGTTGCTTTGTATCGGGCCGATGAAATGCCACTCGATCGGCAAATCCTGCAACGCTGAGATTTTTTCCAGCGCCTCTTGCACGTAACTCTCGGCGAAACGGATCTGACCTGCCTGATATGCACAGCGTAACGCGCCATCCGGGAATGTCTTGCTGACGGCTAACAGACTGATGTCATTAACCGCCCGACCTGCTGATACTGCCGCTGCTGCCATTGCATCTCGCACAGCTTGCAAGTTGGAAGCTATTGTAGTCATAATCTGTTACCTGCTATTTCACTATGCCCTGCGGCTGTCAGCCGCCACACCAGGAACATTATAATGGATATCACCGAACTGCTTGCCTTCGGCGTCAAGAACAAAGCCTCCGACCTGCATCTTTCCTCCGGCCTGCCGCCGATGATCCGTGTACACGGCGACATGCGCCGCATCAATTTGCCCGCGATGGAACACAAAGAAGTTCACGCGATGATATATGACATCATGAACGACGGGCAGCGCAAGTTCTACGAGGAAAACAAGGAAGTGGATTTCTCCTTCGAGATTCCCAATCTGGCGCGTTTCCGCGTCAACGCATTTATACAGCAACGCGGCGCGGCGGCGGTGCTGCGTACCATTCCTTCCAAAGTATTCAGTCTGGAAGACCTTAAGTGCCCGAAAATTTTTACCGACATCGCCAGCTTCCCGCGTGGCCTGGTACTGGTCACCGGCCCCACCGGCTCCGGAAAATCTACCACACTGGCAGCGATGGTCAATTACGTCAACGAGCAGGAACAGGGCCATATTCTGACCGTTGAAGACCCGATTGAATTTGTGCACGAATCGAAGAAGTGCCTGATCAACCAGCGCGAAGTAGGCCGCGATACGCTGTCATTCAATGCGGCGTTGCGTTCCGCGCTGCGCGAAGATCCCGACGTGATCCTGGTCGGCGAAATGCGCGATCTGGAAACCATACGCCTGGCGATGACAGCGGCGGAAACCGGCCACCTGGTGTTCGGCACACTGCACACCAGTTCGGCGGCCAAGACCATAGACCGTATCATCGACGTGTTCCCCGCAGATGAAAAAGAAATGGTGCGCGCGATGTTGTCCGAATCGCTGCGTGCGGTCATTTCACAGGCATTGCTCAAGACCAAGGATGGGACTGGCCGTATTGCCGCGCATGAAATCATGATGTGTACCCCGGCTATCCGCAATCTGATCCGCGAAGCCAAAGTGCCGCAAATGTATTCCGCGATTCAGACCGGGCAAGGCATGGGAATGCAGACCCTCGATCAGTGCCTGACCAATCTGGTCAAAAGCAATATGATTACCCCGTCGGAAGCACGCACCAAGGCGATGAACAAGGATTTGTTCCCGGGATAAAAATCAGTCGCTAGCTATTAGTCGTTAGTCATCAGAAGCAAAAACACTGAATTCAGGAGTATTAGCATGGAAAGAGATCAGGCCACCGAGCTGATACACAACTTGCTGCGCGGCATGGCAGGAAAAAAGGCATCCGATTTGTTTATCACCGCAGGCTTTCCGCCGGCCTTCAAAGTGGATGGCAAGATGACGCCGGTTTCCAGCCAGCCACTGACCCACCAGCATACCCGCGAACTTGCGCGCAGCATCATGAATGACCGTCAGACTGCCGAGTTTGAGGCGTCGCACGAATGCAATTTTGCGATCAGCCCGCATGGTATCGGGCGCTTCCGTGTCAACGTGTTCATGCAGCAACAACACGTGGGCATGGTCATGCGTACCATCACCACCAAGATCCCCGACCTTGATGCAATGGGCATGCCTGAAGTTCTCAAGGACATCGTGATGACCAAGCGCGGCTTGGTGGTTCTGGTCGGGGCGACCGGTTCGGGCAAGTCTACAACGCTGGCCGGGATGCTCGGATACCGCAACCAGAACAGCTACGGTCACATCATCACGATTGAAGATCCGGTGGAATATGTGCATGAGCATGCTCACTGCATCGTCACGCATCGCGAAGTCGGTGTGGATACCGAATCATGGCAGGCGGCGCTGAAAAACACCCTGCGCCAGGCCCCCGATGTCATCCTGATCGGTGAAATTCGCGACCGAGAAACCATGGAATATGCCGTCGCCTTTGCCGAAACAGGCCACTTGTGCATGGCCACGCTGCATGCCAACAGCGCCAATCAGGCGCTTGATCGCATCATCAACTTTTTCCCTGAAGAGCGTCGCGAACAGTTGTTGATGGACTTGTCGCTGAACGTCAAGGCGCTGGTCTCGCAACGCCTGATTCCAAAAAAAGATGGCACAGGACGTGCCGCTGCAATGGAAATTCTGCTCAACTCACCGCTCATTTCAGATTTGATTTTCAAGGGAGATGTGCATGCCATCAAGGGCGTGATGGCCAAGTCGCGCGAGCTGGGCATGCAGACCTTCGATCAGGCCCTGTTCGACCTGTTTGAGTCGGATTCCATCAGCTATGAGGAAGCACTGAAGAATGCGGACTCGGTGAACGACCTGCGTCTCAAAATCAAGCTGGAAAGCAAGCACACCGTTGACCGTGACGTGATGAGCGGGACGCAACACCTGCAGATGACTTAAAAGCAGGATCGGGGACTGAGGGCTGAGCAAGCGTACCCCGATCCTCGCTGCGTTATGGAATGAATCCCTGTCGCATTAATATTTCTTCATGCAATCAATAGGTTATATATGATAGTTCGCGGCAGACCGTCCGGGTTAAAGCTGTTCCTGATTTTACGCGGTTCTGTGCTGCAACGAATCTGGAAAGTGTTGCTGGTCAACATCGCACTCGCCACGTTGGTGACGTTGAGTCACGGCGACATTTATTCCCACAAAATTACGCTGACCGCCATCCCGTTTACGCTGATCGGCTTGCCGTTAGCCATTTTTCTCGGTTTTCGCAATAATGCGGCCTATGATCGTTACTGTGAAGGTCGCAAGCTGTGGGGAGAAATTGTTTTACAGAGTCGAAATTTTGCACGCCAATGCCTGACGCTGATTGAGCACGCCGAACCACCCAAGATGGATGCCGGGTTAAATGATGTGCGCGTCAGGATGATCGTCCGCACCATTGCCTTCTCTCATGCGCTGCGCCACCTGTTGCGCAACACCGATGCCGGCACTGAGCTCAAACCGCTGCTCGTGCAGCACGAATGGCAGCAAACCGGCAAAACCTCGAATATTCCTGATTATCTTATGCACCAGATGGGCCGTGATTTGCGCCTGTGTATGGATCAGAAACGGCTCGATGGCTGTCTTGCTGCGGCTATCGATATGACCATGTCTGCAATGACGGCTGCGGCAGCTGCCTGTGAACGGATCAAAAGCACGCCCATTCCTTTTTCCTATACGCTGATGCTGCACCGTACGGCTTATCTGTACTGTTTTTTGCTGCCTTTCGGTCTGGTCGATACGATAGGTTTCATGACGCCATTTGTGGTGGGCATCGTCGCTTATACCTTTTTCGGTCTGGATGCGCTGGGTGATGAAATCGAAGAACCTTTCGGCGACTCACCCAACGACCTTGCGCTGGATGCGATCTGCCGCTCGATTGAAATCAATCTGCGCGATGCGATAGGGGACAAGCACGAACTTGCACAGCTGGCCCCGGTAAATTATTGCCTGATGTAACGGGTTAAAAGAGGGGGGTATCTGCGCAGGTCGATATTCAGCGCAGAGTCTCTCAGTGTTTGTTGTGGCAGCACGTTCAGCGGTGACCCGCGCAGAAGAGATGAGGAAGTGATGCTGAAATTTAATTTCACCGTAACGACACGGAATGGGCAAAGGGTAGAGAGTATCCAGATTCACGGCAAAGATTTGCCGGATGCGGAACGTAAACTACGCCAGATGTACCAGCAATGTGAAGTGACGCAATGCAAAACAATAGACACGGACAAAAAGATTTTACCGTCGGCTGATATAGAGGATGTGCTGTCGCTGATTGTTAAAGAAAACTGAACAGAGCTTAGTATTGGCTAAGTTGCCATCGTGGATTTCATGATCCGGCGAAATTATCCGGCACTATTCAATAAATCCATCGGCCAGTAATTCATCGAGAAGTGCATCATAGTTCTGCGCACCACTGCTGTTTGGTGCGTGCTCGAAGATCGTTTTATTCAGCGCAGGGCTTTCCGCCAGGCTGACGTTTTCCGAAATAAGTGTCCTGCAAACATCCGCGCCGAATTCCTTTTCTGCCATCAGCAACACATCCCTCGCCATACGCCGTCGTGAGTCAAAACGCGTAAGCAGATAACGGCGATTGACGCGGTGTTTTAGCACCTGTTCAAGTGCGTGGAGCGTTTTGCTGATCTGAATGGCGCCTTTGAAGGACAGATGATCCGCCGAAATGGGAATGATGATGCCGTCGCTGGCAAATATTGCATTTAGCGAAAGGACGCTAACCATCGGGCAGCAGTCGATTACCCAGGGCGTATTTATGCCCCCCGCACTCCCCTGCCTTTCGGCCTGCAAACTGATGTTCAGCCTGTTAATGGCGTTGTAACCCTTGCCATACATCGCATCCACCTTGGACAACTCTGCGTGAGATGGAATAATGCTGATTCCGCTGGCCGATTGCCGGATCGTTTCACACAACGGACGATTGCGCTGAAACAGACTATAAATACTGTCATCGCCGGAATGGGCGGCGACACCAAGAATGGAGCCGAATTGAGCCTGCGGGTCAAGGTCGATACCAACTGGCTGGCGTCCACGGCGTGCTAACGCGGCAGCAAGATTAAGCGCCGTAGTGGTTTTTCCTACGCCACCCTTCTGGTTGAAAACAGCGACTATAGTCATAGTTTATTGGGCGCAGTTAGTTGATTTTCATATTACAACTGTTGTCATTCTAGCAGAGTGAAGCGCCTCGCCTGTTGCATTCCATTGATTTTATGTGATTTTGCGCAGCACGATCCCTCTGAACCAGCCGCCGGCGAGCATCGGCGCATCGCTGACCAACTCCAGTTCCGGAACTTCTCTCAACACTTCTTCGAATATCACATCCATCCGGGTGGCGATGCGGCGCGAGAGCGGGGTAAGCAAACGGCGCAACGGGGCTATTTGCCCGTGACGCAGGAACTTGTCGAACAGAATGATGGTGCCGCCGGGTTTGAGCACACGGGCAGCTTCTGACAAACAGCGTTGCGGCTGGGGCACGACGGCTGTAATCAGATGCAGCACGACATGGTCGAAATGACCGTCTGCAAACGGCAGCGCCATGCTGTCACCCAATACCCAATCCACCTGCAAGCTTGCACCGCGCGGCCTTGCACGGGAGAGCATTGCGGCGTTGAAGTCGAGCGCGGTGTAGTGATGCAGCGTTGGCAACAGGGGCAGATCCAGCCCTGTGCCGATGCCGCTTAACAATACCCGTCCGGCAACTTCGATTGGCAAGGCGCGCAATGATCGTGTTCGAGCTGCACGCATCGGGCGCTCGATGACCAGATCGTATACCGGGGCGATCAGGCTATAGCTGATACGCAACAGGGGATTGCTTCGGTAAGGCTGAACGAGTGGTTTCATCAAAGCAGTGCGACTCCTGTGAGGTTGGCTTGTGTTATGGCCTGTGCCAGCGCGTCTATTGCCTGTGTGCGCGTGAAACTTTTGCGCCATGCCAGCGCAATACGTCGCGATGGTATTGGTTTGGCGAACGGAATGACTTTTAACAAGCGGCTGCGATAGCGAGGACTGTTTGCTGAAGCGGGTAACACGGTGATCCCCAGGCCTGATGCGACCATGTTGCGGATAGTTTCCAGAGAGGTACCATGTTGAATATCTGCGCTCTTACGGTCGAGTTCCGGACAGGCTTCGGCCACCTGATTGCTGAAGCAGTGGCCGGAATCAAGCAGCAATACTTTCTCTGCGGAAAGCTCTTGCGCCTTGATGCTGCGCCGATTAACCCAGCAATGTTCATTGCCGATCACCACCTCAAATGGCTCATCATATAGTGGACGGGTAAGGATGCTGCCATCGCCGAACGGCAACGCAATGATGATGATATCCAGCTTGCCATTGCGCAGCAAGTTGTCCAGATTTGCGGTGATATTTTCTTCAATTTCCAGCGATATTTTCGGCGCGATTTTTTTCAGCGCGGGGACGAGGGCGGGCAGCAAATAGGGTCCGACACTGTGGATAACGCCAAGACGCAAGACGCCGGCCAATTGGTCTTCATCCCGTCGGGCGATTTCCATAATGTGCTGAATTTCTTCCAGGGCACGTTGCGCCTGTTCCACGATTGCGGCACCGACAGGCGTGAGCGAAACCGCAGATTTTCCGCGTTCAAAAATTTTCAGGCCCAACTCTTCTTCAAGTTTCTGTATCGCCAAAGACAAGGCCGGTTGGCTGATAAATGACTTTTCGGCGGCACGCCGGAAGTTGAGTTCCTGTGCGACGGCGACGATATAGCGCAATTCATTCAACGTCATGCTGATCGCTCCTCTGATTTAAATAATAAATCACATTCATTCTAACAATCAATTGGATGAATAGGTGTGATCAGCCTAAATTGCGCCGGTGGACAACGAACCACTTCACTCATTTCAAGGAGAACAGCATGTCAAACGAAGCGAAATGCCCATTCCATCACACCGCTGGCACGGGGACAGCTAACCATGACTGGTGGCCAAACCAACTCAACTTGAATATTCTGCACCAGCATTCTCCCCAGTCCAATCCGATGGGCGCGGATTTCAACTACGCCGAAGAATTCAAGCATCTTGACCTCGCTGCCGTGAAGCAAGACCTTGTGGCTCTGATGACCGACTCTCAAGATTGGTGGCCAGCGGATTATGGTCACTACGGTCCTTTCTTCATTCGCATGGCGTGGCATAGCGCGGGCACTTACCGTACTGGCGATGGCCGTGGCGGAGCAGGGCACGGCAACCAGCGTTTTGCGCCGCTCAATAGTTGGCCCGATAACGTCAATCTCGACAAGGCGCGCCGTCTGCTGTGGCCCATCAAGCAAAAATACGGCAAGAAAATTTCTTGGGCTGACCTTATGATTCTCACTGGCAATGTTGCGTTGGAATCCATGGGCTTCAAGACCTTCGGTTTCGCGGGTGGGCGTGAAGATATTTATTCACCCGAGCAAGACATCTACTGGGGGAATGAAACAAAGTGGTTGGCCGATGATGCACGTTACTCTGGCGAACGCAATCTCGAAAACCCGCTCGCTGCCGTGCAAATGGGGCTGATTTATGTCAACCCGGAAGGGCCAGGCGGCAAGCCTGATCCGCTTGCCTCTGGCCGAGATATTCGGGAGACCTTCGCGCGCTTGGCGATGAACGACGAAGAGACTGTTGCGCTTACCTGTGGCGGCCATACCTTTGGTAAATGCCACGGTGCCGGGGATGCTGCACTGGTTGGTGTTGCACCCGAAGCAGCGGGACTCGCCGAACAGGGGCTGGGCTGGCAGTCGAGCTTCAAAAGCGGCAAAGGCGGCGATCAGATTGGCAGCGGCCTTGAAGGCTCGTGGACACCCACGCCGACCAGGTGGGATATGAGCTATCTGGATATGTTGTTCGGCAATGAGTGGGAACTGACTAAGAGTCCAGCGGGTGCATTGCAGTGGACACCGAAACAGGCGACTGACAGCAACATGGCACCTGCTGCACATGACGCGTCGAAGCGCGTAGCAATCATTATGACCACCGCCGACATGGCGATGCGCATGGATCCGATTTACGAGCCGATTGCACGACGCTTTCATAAGAACCCAGCAGAATTCGCCAATGCCTTCGCGCGCGCCTGGTTCAAGTTGACCCACCGTGACCTGGGCCCTCGTTCGCGCTATCTCGGTCGGGAAGTGCCCAAGGAAGCGTTGATCTGGCAAGACCCCATCCCCGCAGTCAATCATGCCTTGATTAACGATAAGGATGCCGCCGTTCTCAAGAGCAAAATACTGGCATCAGGTCTGACTGTCTCGCAACTGGTATCAACCGCCTGGGCATCAGCGTCAACCTTCCGTGGCTCTGACAAGCGTGGGGGCGCGAACGGCGCACGCATTCGTCTCGCGCCGCAGAAGGACTGGGAAGTCAACCAACCAGAGCAACTGGCAAAAGTGCTGGACAAGCTCGCAGCTATCCAACGCGAGTTCAATGGCGGCGGCAAGCAAGTCTCGTTGGCTGATCTCATCGTGCTTGCTGGCTGTGCAGGGGTTGAACAGGCCGCCAAAAATGCGGGTCATGCTGTGACCGTTCCCTTCACGCCGGGTCGTATGGATGCCTCGCAGGCGCAGACCGATGTGGAATCTTTCGCCGTGCTCGAACCGATTTCCGATGGCTTCCGCAATTATCAGAAGGCGAAATACAGCGTATCGGCCGAGGAACTACTGCTCGACATGACGCAATTGTTGACGTTGAGCGCGCCCGAAATGACGGTACTCATTGGCGGCATGCGCGTCTTGAACGCTAACGTCGGACAGAGCCAGCATGGTGTGTTCAGCAAGCGGCCAGAGACATTGAGCAACGACTTCTTTTTGAACCTGCTCGACATGGGTACGGAGTGGAAGGCTGTCTCAGATGCGCAGGAAGTGTTTGAAGGGCGTGATCGCAAGACGGGTAAGGTCAAGTGGACGGGCAGCCGTATTGATCTCGTCTTCGGCTCGAACTCACAGCTCCGTGCCTTGGCTGAAGTCTATGCAAGCTCCGACGCGCAAGAAAAGTTTGTCCATGATTTTGTGGCTGCTTGGAACAAGGTGATGAACCTCGATCGCTTCGACCTCGCATAATCTCGGAAGAGATACATTAAGGTAAGTCGCCGCGCCGCTTTTATATCGGCGTGGCACTGACAAAGGAGAAATATCATGCACACTTTTCTTTCTCAACATATTTGTTTACAAGAGTTTGTGGCAGCATTAGCCATGCTGGTGTCGGGTTTGGAAGGTCTGCCAGCAGAACAGGATATGCAGTTATTTCAGGAGAAAACTATTCCGCCAATTTGACGGAGAACGCCATGGCTTAAGCAAAAGCAAATTTACTCAGTCTGTCCGAAAGCGACGGCCGGAACATTGGGTATTGCTCCACCCGGGCTGTATTTTCACCGCAACCAATAATCAATTACTACTCCTGCAAACACCGCCGCACCGAACCAGTTGTTGTGCAGGAAGGCCTTGAAGCAAGCGTCCGTCCGGCGATTTTTGATGAGGGTGTAGTGATGCAGCGCGATGCCTGACGCTGCTAGCAGTCCTGCGTAATACAACCAGCCAAGCTGCGCCATCTGACCTGCCCATGCCAATAACCCCAGCGTGATGGCATAGCAGATCATCACGGCCGCCACGTCGTATTTGCCGAACAGTAACGCCGAAGAGTGGATGCCCAGATGCATGTCGTCATCACGATCCACCATCGCATATTCGGTATCGTAGGCGATCGCCCAGAACGCGTTTGCAATTAAAAGGAGCCACGCGACAGGCGGTACCGTGTTCAATTGTGCCGCGAAGGCCATCGGAATACCGAAGCCGAAAGCGATGCCCAGGTAGGCTTGCGGAATGACGAAAAAGCGCTTGGTGAACGGGTAACTGGCGGCAAGAAACACCGCCGGAATCGACAGCAGCTTAGTCAGGGTATTGAGCGGCAGGATCAACAGGAATGAGATCACTGCCAGCACTGCGGCCAGCCACAGGGCTTCTTTGTGCGAGATGCGTCCGCTGGTGACGGGGCGTTCGCGCGTTCTTTCAACGTGTTTGTCGATGTGGCGGTCGGCATAGTCGTTGATCGCGCAACCGGACGAACGCATCAGCACCGTGCCCAGCGTGAAGATCAGCACGATGTGCCAGCCGGGCGCACCGCTGCCTGCGATCCACACGCCCCAGAGCGTCGGCCATAATAACAGCAGTATGCCGATAGGGCGGTTCAGGCGGGTGAGCTGCATATACAGCGACAAGCGTTCGGCAAAAGTCATAGTTATCAATTATCAATTATCAATTGTAGTTTTATTATTTCCGGTAAAAACACTTCCGTTACCAGCAGCGGCGCATTATGCAAATAAAACAATGACCTGCGCGCCCATAGTCGGGCGGGCGGATCAGGCAATACGCTGGCTGCGCGCCGGTACAGCGGATGATGTGCGTGCAATGCCTTGTAGCGCAATGGCTGGCGTACCACTTGCGGATGCGAGAACAGCAAGGCGCCCAGCGGCTTGCTGCCTAAGCCCCGCACTGACTGCCAGGCGCCGCGCAAATCCCTTGCAGCACAGGTGCTGTGGGCAAATACCACGGGTTGTTCGTCGGCACACAGGAAAACTTCGCGCGACCAGGCGAGCCGCCCAGGCTTGATTCCCAGCAGGGCTGATTCATCCAGTGCGATGCGTGCCAGTGAATTCTTTACATTGCGCACGGAAAAGCGCTCGCAGCGTTGTACTATGCGTTGAGTCAGCGAGCCCGTGTCGCGTAACCAGGGCATCAGCTCAGCGCCGGCGCCCGGCGCCGCGACGTTCCAGTCTTTAAACGTGCAGATAGTCATGTTTGTTTGCCATCCAGCGGTGCAAATAGCCCCGCGCAGCTTCCGGGTAGTCGCGCAGCAATTCGTCGGCAACGATACGCGCGTGATCCAGTAAATCCTCGTCAGCGTTGATATCGGCAAAACGCAACATCGCCACGCCGCTCTGTCTTGCACCCAGCAGTTCGCCCGGCCCGCGCAATTGCAAGTCCTGCTGCGCGATCTCGAAGCCGTCGGTGTTCTCGAAGATGACTTTCAGCCGCGTTCGGGCCAGTTCGGACAGCGGCTTCTGATACAGCAGGATGCACAGGCTTTGGTTAGCCCCTCGTCCCACCCGTCCGCGTAACTGGTGCAGTTGTGCCAGCCCCATGCGTTCTGCATGATCGATCACCATCAGGCTGGCGTTCGGCACATCCACGCCGACTTCGATTACGGTAGTCGCGACCAGCAGCTGTAATTGTCCGGTCTTGAATGCCGCCATCACACTGACTTTTTCGCTGCTGTCCATCTTGCCGTGAACGAGACCTACGCGCAGTTCCGGGAAGGTGTCGCAAAGCTGCTGATAGGTTTCCTGCGCGCTCTGTAATTGAAGAACTTCGGATTCGTCGATCAGCGGGCACACCCAATAGGCTTGTTGCCCGGTCATGCAGCCGGCGCGTACCCGTTCGAACACCTCGCAGCGGCGCGAATCGCTGACCAGCTTGGTAATCACAGGGGTGCGGCCGGGCGGCAGTTCGTCTATCACCGATACGTCGAGGTCTGCGTAATAGCTCATCGCCAGCGTGCGCGGGATGGGCGTCGCGCTCATCATCAGCTGGTGAGGCTCGGCTGTTTTTTTGTCTGTTTTTCCGTCCACTGGCTCAGCATGAACAGATTTTTCGATTTTGCCTTTGGCATGCAGCGCCAGGCGTTGTTGCACGCCGAACTTGTGTTGTTCGTCTACGATTGCCAGCCCCAGTTTGTAAAAACTGACCTGTTCCTGAAACAGTGCGTGCGTGCCGATGGCAAGCATCGTTTCACCGGAGGCAATTTTTTCGCAGGCGATGCGCTTGTCCTTTTTCTTCAGACTGCCGGACAGCCAGACAGGCTTAATTCCCAGCGGCGTCAGCCAGTCACTCAGCTTGAGGTAATGCTGTTCGGCCAGAATTTCGGTGGGCGCCATCAGTGCGACCTGATAGCCGTTCTCGATGGCTTGCAACGCGGCGAGTGCCGCGACGATGGTCTTGCCGCTGCCGACATCGCCCAGCAGCAGGCGCTGCATCGGGTGCGGTTTCGTCAGATCCTGGCTGATCTCGGTGAATACCTTTTGCTGCGCACGGGTAAGCTTGAACGGCAGGGCTTTCAACAGCGCTTTGGTGTAATGACCTTTCGATTTCAGCGCGGGCGCGATGCGCAGGCTGCGTTCCTTGTGATGCACGCGCATCGATAGTTGCTGGGCTAACAGCTCATCGAATTTGATGCGCCGCCATGAGGGGTGGGTGCGATCTGCCAGGCCGGCAGCCGTCATATCCGGGGTGTGCAGCAGACGAATGCTTTCTATATATCCTTGTAAATGCAGATCGTTGAGAAACTTTTCAGGCAGATAGTCAGGCGCCTGCACAACCTCAAGCGCGTTGGCGATCAGCTTCTTCAACGTAGCCTGAGACAAACCCGCCGTGGTCGGATAGATCGGTGTCAGGCTGGTTGCCAGCTGCGTCTCGTCACCCACCGCGCGGCATTTCGGATGCACCATCTCAAGGCCGTAATAACCCATGCGCACCTCGCCTATGGCGCGTATTTTTTTATCCACGGCGAGCAGCTTGGTCTGGCTGGGATAAAAATTCAGAAAGCGCAGGTACAGCTCATCACCGTTGTCCTGTAAGCGGCAAACAAGGGTGCGGCGCGGCTTAAATATAATTTCTGAGTGCGTGATGACGCCCTGCACCTGCGCCGTTTCGCCCGGCTCTACGGTGGCAATCGGCGAGAGACGGGTCTCATCCTCATAGCGCAACGGCAGATGCAGCAGCAGATCGGCGCGGTGGTGTATGCCCAGCTTGGCAAGCTTGGCAAGAGTAGCGGGAGCGATTTTAGCGGGTGCAGTCAATACGCCCTCTTGCCTGACGGGGGCGACATGCTTGTCATGCCCTTTAAGCTTGGACGACCAGCACTCCGTCCATTTCAACCAGTGCGCCGCGTGGCAGGGCTGCGACGCCCACGGCGGCGCGTGCAGGATAAGGTTGCTGGAAATACTGGGCCATGATTTCGTTTACCTTGGCAAAGTTTTTCAGATCGATCAGAAAAACGTTTAGTTTGACCAGGTCGTTGAGATCGCTGTTTGCAGCCGCAGCCACCGCGCGCAGATTCTGGAATACACGGTGAATCTGCTCGTCGATGCCTTCCACCATCTGCATCGTGGCGGGGTCGAGACCGATTTGCCCGGACAGATACACGGTGTCATTCACGCGTATCGCTTGCGAATAGGTGCCGATGGCGGCCGGTGCGTCAGGTGTCTGGATGAATTGCTTGTTTGCCATGTCGAAAATCCTGTCAGTAGTTAATCTTAGAAAAAGCAGTCTCACGCGGAGGCGCGGAGAAGAACGATGGAATCAAAAATAGTACCAGATTGTAACAACATAAAAATATTCGAATAAATACAAATTGTCGCATCCAGTTTGAATGCAATACATTTGGTGGTGGAATTTTTCTCTGTGCCCTCCGCGACTCCGCGTGAGAAATTGCGATTTTACTTGTTACACGGCGATCTTGAAGATCACTTTGCGAATCTTTCCTTCGCTGACCAGCGGTGCATGCGCATCTTCAGGGAAGAAGATGCAGAAATGGTCCGGAGGCGTGGCAATCCACGTGGCGGGCGCATCATGGAAGAAACGGATGTCCTTCTCGACGCTATGCTCGCTGACCGGGTTGTAGCAATCAGCAAGCGGTTTCCAGCCCATCTCATCAATTCCATCGAGTACCAGCTGAATATCGATGTAGCGCCGATGCGCCTCCAGTCTCGCCATCTCGCGTGTGCGCCCCGGCACATGCTCGACGATGGCGAACAGATCCTCGCCTGCAATCGGATAGCGTCCCGGTGCGAGGGCATATAAGTCAGTGTTGCGCATGTAGTCAAACGCGAGCGGGAACAGCGGATGCAGACCCGCATAGCGGTCGGATTGAGAGAGAGTGGAGAGGATCATGGTTTAACTTCCTGTCGGGCAAAAGCCTGTTTATTTTTTGCCGGGGAGAATCCGGGTCAGGGTGTTGTCGCGCATGGAGTAGTGATGGTACAAGGCCGCAGCCGCATGCAGGCCAATCAGGTAATACCCCAGCGTGCCGACAAGCTCATGAATTTCTTTTATCTGCTTCGCCGTGTCTTTGTTCTCGGCTATCAGGGCCGGCAGTTCCAGGCCAAAGAACGGGATCGGTTTGCCACTTGCGCTCAGTAGCAGCCAGCCGGTCAGCGGCATGCCTATCATCAGCGCATAGAGCGCCAGGTGCATCAGTTTGGCGGAGAGTTCCTGCCACTTCGCCGGTTCCGGTTTGATGCCGGGCGCCGGGCCGGACAGGCGTGCGGCCAGACGCAGCCAGACCAGCACGAAAACCAGCATGCCGAGCATGAAGTGCCAGGTTTTCAATCCCTCGCGGATGTCGCTCCCCTTGGGGTAGAGACTGCGCAGCTCTATGCTGGCATACACCGCGATGAACAACAGCAGCATCAACCAGTGGATGCCGATAGAAAGTGATCCGTAGCGGATCGTAGTATTTTTCCAGTTCATCGTTCATCTCCTTGAAAAGGCGGTGCATCCGGCAGTGCACCTGTTATGAGCGCTGTGCGGCACACCAGAAGTGGCCGCGCCTTGAGTATAGCGGGTAAACTCAGGCGATGATGTGCGCCTATAAAAACCTTGCGATCATCCCTTTCGATAAGTCGCCCTGCAGTGGTATCTGCACTTTATGTCCGCTGCCGGGTGCTACGGTGATGACTTCGCCCTTCATATTGCGCATCTCGGCAAGCTGGATGAGGTGGTTGCCGGCAGGATGGATGATTTCGATCTGGTCGCCGACCTGGAACTTGTTCTTCACGTCAATCTCAGCCATACCGTTTGCACATGACACGATGTCACCGACATATTGCTGGCGCGTGCTCTCCGAGTGTCCGCGCATGTAGTTCTGCTGCTCGTGGGTGTGGTGGCGCTCATAAAAACCGTCGGTGTAGCCGCGATTCGCCAGCGCATCCAGCGCGCCCAGCAAGCCAAAGTTGAACGGACGACCTGCGACGGCATCGTCGATTGCCTGACGATACACCTGTGCGGTGCGCGCGACATAGTAGATGGACTTGGTGCGTCCTTCGATCTTCAGCGAATCGATGCCGATCTTCGCCAGTTTCTCGACGTGCTCGACCGCGCGCAGGTCCTTGGAGTTCATGATGTAAGTGCCGTGTTCGTCTTCCATGACCGGCATCAGCTCATCCGGGTGATCCTGGCGCGCGATGACGTAGACGCGATCGGCCATCGGATGGCGCGGCTGCGAGCCGCAGTCGGACAGCGCGCTTTGGCTCAGCGCCTTGTCGAAATCGAAGTCGAGTTTTTCAATGTCGCCGGTGCCGTTCTCCTCGGCGTTGTCCATCTTGTAATCCCAGCGGCAGGAGTTGGTGCAGGTGCCCTGATTGGCGTCACGATGGTTGAAGTAGCCGGACAGCAGACAGCGTCCCGAGTAGGCGATGCACAGCGCGCCGTGCACGAACACTTCCAGTTCCATGTCCGGACATTCCTGGCGGATTTCCTCGATTTCGTCCAGCGACAGTTCGCGCGACAAAATCACGCGGGTAAGCCCCAGCGACTTCCAGAATTTAACTGCCGCGTAATTGACGGTGTTGGCCTGTACTGAAAGATGCACCGGCACTTCCGGCCAGCGTTCGCGCACCATCGCGATCAGACCCGGATCGGCCATGATCAGCGCGTCCGGGCGCATGCTGATGACAGGTTCCATGTCGGCCATATAGGTCTTGACCTTGGCATTGTGCGGCATCAGATTGCTGGCGACGAACAGCTTTTTGCCCAACGCATGTGCTTCCTGAATGCCGATCTGCAACTCTTCGAGCTTGAATTCGTTGTTGCGTGCGCGCAAGGAATAGCGCGGTTGTCCGGCATACACGGCATCTGCGCCGAAGGCGTAAGCTGCGCGCATCTTGTCCAGGGAGCCGGCGGGTAATAAGAGTTCTGGTGATTTCATTTGGAGCCTTGTGCGGTTGTTTTTCTCGACGCTTTGCGAAGTTTTCATGTAAAAGCTGCCGGATTATACCGGCATACGCAACAATCTAATCCACGGGCGAAGCGGGGATTCTGTGCTCCATGCATTCGCCTGCGCAACCGGATTTGATGGTCATGTGCCGATTAAGTTTCCGGAGCCGCAAACTTAATCGCACTTTTCGTGTCAGCTTCGGGTGCGTCGGTGAATTACAGTCCTAATCTGTCAACAATCGCCATGCACGGTGCCGCCTGGTTGAGCGTGTAGAAATGCAGGCCCGGCACACCACCACGCAGCAGCTTTTCGCACATGCTGGTTACCACGTCGCGGCCAAAGGCTTGCACCGATTCGTTGTCGTCGCCGAAGCCTTCCATGGTCTTGCGCATCCAGCGCGGGATTTCCGCACCGCAGGCATCGGAGAAACGCGCCAGTTGCGAGTAGCGCACGATAGGCATGATGCCCGGTACGACAGGTGCGGTGATCCCCAGTTTCTGGCATTCGTCGACGAAATGAAAATAGCTGTCGGCGTTGTAGAAGTATTGCGTGATCGCAGAATTCGCACCGGCATCGATCTTTCTTTTAAAATTGACAATGTCGTCACGCGCCGATTTGGCTTGCGGGTGAAACTCGGGGTAGGCAGCGACTTCAATATGAAAATGTTCGCCGGTCTCGGTGCGGATGAATTCCACCAGTTCATTGGCATACTGGAATTCACCGGCCGTAGCCATGCCGGAAGGCAGGTCGCCGCGCAATGCGACGATGCGCCGGATGCCGGCATCCTGGTAAGTCTTGAGAATAGCGCGGATATTTTCGCGGGTGGAACCTACACAAGACAGGTGCGGTGCCGCATCAAAACCCTCGGCCTTGATTTGTGTGACGGTTTCCAGTGTGCGGTCGCGAGTGGAACCGCCGGCGCCAAACGTCACCGAAAAAAACTCAGGGTTGAGGGTCGCCAGTTGCCGGCGTGTGCTGGCTAATTTTTCCACGCCTTCATCTGTCTGGGGCGGGAAGAATTCAAAACTAATATGTGAGTTGCTCATTATTTCCTCATCAATTGTGCGGCCGCTGCTGACAGTGCCCATGAAAACAGGCTGTACAATAAAGCGCCCAGTATGCCATGCCAGAAGCTATCGACCATAAAACCGCGCAGTACGGAGCCTACAAACCAGAACAGCAGCCCGTTAATCACGAAGATGAACAGGCCCAGGGTCACCAGTGTAACCGGCAAGGTGAGCAGCAACAGCAAGGGTCGGATCAGCGCGTTCACCAGCCCCAGCAGGAAGGCTGCGACCAGGGCGGCTGCGAATCCATCCACATGGATGCCAGGCACGAAATTCGCAACGGCGATCAATGCCAGCGCGTTCAATATCCAGATTATGAGCAGTTTCATTGGTCTTTTTTCGGTATTTATATGGCAAAAGCCGCCTCACCCGTAAATACCCAGGGAGGCGGCAAGCTTACGCGCGTGTAACTTAGTAGCGGTAGTGATCAGCCTTGTATGGGCCGTTCTTTGGTACGCCGATGTAAGCTGCCTGCTGGTCAGTCAATTCGCTCAGCTGAGCATTGAGCGTGGTCAGTTGCAAGCGTGCAACCTTCTCATCCAGATGCTTAGGCAGGGTGTACACGCCAACCGGATAGGCATCCAGGCGGGTGAACAGTTCTATCTGCGCGAGGGTCTGGTTGGCGAAGCTTGACGACATCACGTAGGACGGATGGCCGGTACCGCAACCCAGATTCACCAGACGACCTTCTGCCAGCAACAGGATACGCTTGCCATCAGGGAAAATCACGTGATCGACCTGTGGCTTGATGTTTTCCCAGGTGTATTGCTTCAATGAGGCAACGTCGATTTCGTTATCGAAGTGGCCGATGTTGGAAACGATGGCCTGGTTCTTCATGCGCTTCATGTGGTCATGGGTGATCACATGATAGTTGCCGGTGGTGGTGACGAAAATGTCGCCATGTTCGCAGGCGTAATCCATCGTCACGACGCGATAACCTTCCATCGCCGCTTGCAGCGCGCAAATCGGGTCGATTTCTGTTACCCAAACCTGAGCGGACAATGCGCGCATGGCTTGTGCACAACCTTTGCCCACGTCGCCATAACCGATGATCACGGCGACCTTGCCTGCGATCATCACGTCGGTGGCGCGCTTGATGCCGTCCACCAGTGATTCGCGGCAGCCGTACAGGTTGTCGAACTTGGACTTGGTTACGGAATCATTTACGTTGATAGCCGGGAATTTCAATTCTCCGCGCTCATGCATCTGGTACAGACGATGTACACCGGTGGTGGTTTCTTCAGTCACGCCCTTGATGGCAGCCAGACGGGTGGAATACCAGGTTTTATCGACAGCCAGTTTAGCCTTGATCGAGTTGAACAGGCAGATCTCTTCTTCCGAACCTGGATTGTTCAACAGCGATGCATCTTTTTCGGCGCGCGCGCCCAGATGCAGCAACAAGGTGGCATCGCCGCCGTCATCCAGAATCATGTTGGACAAGCCGCCGTCCGTCCATTCAAAGATGCGGTGGGTGTAGTCCCAGTATTCAGTCAGCGATTCGCCTTTGACCGCGAATACAGGTGTACCTGTTGCGACGATGGCAGCGGCAGCGTGATCCTGTGTGGAATAAATGTTGCAGGAAGCCCAGCGCACTTCAGCGCCCAGTGCCTTCAGTGTTTCGATCAGCACACCGGTCTGGATGGTCATGTGCAAAGAGCCTGTGATGCGTGCGCCCTTGAGTGGTTGGGTTGCTGCGAACTCGCGGCGGATGGCCATCAGTCCGGGCATTTCGATCTCGGCGATTGCCAGTTCTTTGCGTCCCCATGCGGCTAAGGACATGTCGGCGACGATGTAGTCGGTGAATCCTTTTGCGACTGCGTTCATAAGTACTCCATTCATTTATGTTGGTTAATGAATAGGTGCCGTTGATACGAAATCACTACTCCGAGCCTGACGGGGGTGTTGAGACCCGCTGCAGCACCTCTCGGAGGAGGCGGATTATAAACGCAAATAAATATTTTGGCTAAGCAGGTTTGTCATTTTCGCGAGGTGTCGGCACGCCGCAATACAATTCTCAGATGTCCCACATACAAAAAACCGCACCCAGGCCGAAGCATGGATGCGGTTTTTTTAAGTACGGCGTGGACTTACAGTCCAGCTATCTTCTGGTATTTTGAGTCGGCATCACCGATGCCTCCTCGAAACACAGATAAGGCGCTTCGCGCTAGGCTTTACAAGCCTGCATCTGCACGGAGTGCAGCTGCCTTATCTGTGTTTTCCCAAGTGAATTCCGGTTCTTCGCGGCCGAAGTGGCCGTAAGCAGCGGTCTTTTCATAGATAGGGCGCAGCAGGTCGAGCATCAGCACGATGCCTTTTGGACGCAAATCGAAATGGCGCAGTACCAGTTCGGTCAGCTTGTCATCGGAAATTTTTCCTGTGCCGTAGGTATCAACCATCACGCTGGTAGGCTTGGCAACGCCGATCGCGTAGGATACCTGCACCAGGCACTTGCTGGCCAGGCCTGCAGCGACGATGTTCTTGGCTACATAACGACCTGCATAAGCGGCAGAACGATCCACTTTGGATGGATCCTTGCCTGAAAAGGCGCCGCCGCCGTGAGGAGCCGCGCCGCCGTAGGTGTCCACGATGATCTTGCGCCCGGTCAGCCCGCAATCGCCTTGTGGTCCGCCGACTACGAAACGACCAGTCGGATTTACCAGGAAGTTGATGTTGCCCTTGATGAATTCTTTTGGCAGCATCGGCATGATGATGTCTTCAATCGCGGCTTCACGAATCGCTTCCAGCGTCATTTCAGGTGCATGCTGTGTGGACAGCACGACGGTGTCGATGGAATGGGGTTTGCCATCAACATAGCGAATCGTGACTTGTGATTTTGCATCCGGACGTAACCACGGCAGGCGGCCGTCGTGGCGCAATTGTGCCTGGCGCTGCACTACTTGATGCGCTAAGTAAATTGCCAGCGGCATCAGGGTAGGCGTTTCATCGCACGCGTAACCGAACATCAGGCCTTGATCGCCTGCGCCCTGATTCAGAAAGTCGTCAGATGCGCGATCCACGCCTTGAGCGATGTCAGGACTTTGCTTGTCGTAAGCGACCAGTACCGCACAACCCTTGTAGTCGATGCCGTATTCGGTATTGTCATAGCCGATGCGCTTGATGGTGTTGCGCGCTACCTGAATGTAGTCGACATTGGCAGTAGTGGTGATTTCACCCGCCAGAACCACGAGCCCGGTGTTGGTCAGTGTTTCCGCAGCTACCCGCGCATACGGGTCTTGAGCTAGAATTGCATCCAGAATGGCATCGGAAATTTGATCTGAAACCTTGTCCGGATGGCCTTCGGATACAGATTCGGATGTAAACAGAAATTCGCTCATGGTTGTCCGCTCGATTATCTAATTATGTTAAAAAGTGAAGCATTCTATCAAATTCTGTAAAAGCAGGTAGCATTGCCACCCATGACTACTTTTTTCTTCAAAATAATTTTTCGCCTGCTCTCATCGTTGCCGCTTTGCATTTTGCATCGCATGGGCGCATTGCTCGGGCGGTTGACCTATGCGTTCTCCTCGCAGTATGCAGCGCGCATGCGGGAAAATTTGCAGCAGGCTGGTTTCTCATTGGATGACGAGCAAGGTCGTCGGCTGCTGGCACAGAGCATAGCCGAAGCGGGCAAGGGGCTTATGGAGTTGCCATGGATATGGGGACGTCCTTACGACGAAGTGTTAGGCAGTGTGCTGGAGTGTCGGGGGATGCAACATTTTGAAGCAGCCCAGGCGTCTGGCAAGAGCATCATCTTTTTGACACCGCATCTGGGCTGCTTTGAAATCGCCGCGCTGTATATGGCACAGTATCTGCCGATCACCGTCCTGTATAGGCCGCCTCGTTTGAGCTGGCTGGAAGGGTTGATGCGCGCAGGTCGTGAGCGCGGTCAAGCCAGACTAGCCAAAGCGGATATAAGCGGCGTGCGACTGTTGTATAAGGCGCTCAAACGCGGTGAGGCCATTGGTTTGTTGCCCGATCAGGTTCCCAGTCAGGGCGAAGGTGAATGGGCGGAATTCTTTGGTCGTCCCGCATATACCATGACGCTGGTAGGAAGGCTGGCGCAAGCGAGTGGCGCGACGGTGTTGCTGGCCGCTGCCGAACGGCAAGCTCAGGGCCGCGGCTACGTTATTCGTTTGGAGCCATTGGATCTTGATTTTTCCTTGCCTGTCCCGCAGCAAATCAACACCGCATTGGAGCAAATGATACGCAAGTGTCCTGCGCAATATTTGTGGAGCTATAACCGCTACAAAGTTTCGCGCGGCGTACTGCCGCCCGACGCGGTTAAGGAGTCGTAATGCTGGTTCGGTTCGGCGTTTTCATTTTGTGGCTGATTCATTTTCTGCCGTTTCGCGTTATCGTCGCCATCGGCAATGGGGTGGGGGCGCTGCTCTATCTGGTGGCTGCCGATCGTCGCCGCGTGGGAGCCATTAATGTCAGGTTGTGTTTTCCTGATAAGAGTGACCAGGCGCGCCGCCAACTATTGCGCGATCACTTCAAGATGTTTGCTCGCAGTCTCATCGAGCGCAGTGTTTTGTGGTGGGCCAGCGCAGAGCGCATCAGCAGCCTGATTCGCGTCGAGGGTGTCGAGCATTTTGACGCAATCAAGGGGCTGCCTGCCATTCTTCTTACGCCGCATTTTGTCGGGATGGACGTCGGAGGTCAGTGGATCGCGCAACATACCGACACAGTGTGCATGTATGCGAACCAGAAAAATATTTACCTGACCGAACTGCTCCTGAAGAAGCGCGCACGATTTCGTAATCAGCTCCTTTATTCACGGCAGCAGGGCTTGCGTCCCATCATCAAGGGGATGCGCGCAGGCATGCCTTTCATCTATCCGCCCGATCAGGATCAGGGGGTTAAGGATGGCGTATTTGTTCCGTTCTTCGGTGTGCCTGCGGCGACGATGACCTCGGTGTCGCGTATCGCGCAGATGACGGGCGCGAAAGTCGTGCCTGGCATCACCCGGGTGTTGCCGGGTGGAGAAGGTTATGTGCTGACCTTTTATCCCGCGTGGGAGAATTTTCCGAGCGGCAACGACGTTGCTGATGCGAGGCGCATGAACGAATTTATCGAGCAGCGCATACTGGAAATACCGGAGCAATATTTCTGGCTGCACAAGCGCTTCAAGACCAGGCCGGAAGGCGAAGAGAGATTTTATTAGCTTGTAGCTTGTAGCTTGTAGTCAGTAGTCAGTAGCCAGTCGTTGCTACCCGCTACGAGCTACCCGCTTTGAAGGGGAAGAAATGAAATACCGCGATTTGCGCGACTTTATCGCGCAACTGGAAAAAATCGGCGAACTCAAACGTGTCAGCCTGCCGGTTTCGACACATCTGGAAATGACCGAAATTTGCGACCGTGTGTTGCGCGCACAAGGTCCGGCTATTCTGTTCGAGAATCCGGCTGGGCACAATATGCCCGTGCTCGCCAACCTGTTCGGCACCCCGCGCCGTGTTGCGCTGGGGATGGGCGAAGAGTCGGTTATCGCGCTGCGTGAAGTGGGTAAGCTTCTCGCCTATCTCAAAGAGCCTGAGCCGCCCAAGGGGCTGAAGGATGCATGGGAAAAGTGGCCCGTGCTGAAGCAAGTGCTGAACATGTCGCCTAAAATATTGTCCAGCGCGCCCTGTCAGGATGTAGTTTGGGAAGGCATCGACGTGGATTTGAGCAAGTTGCCCATCCAGCACTGCTGGCCGGGTGATGTTGCGCCGCTGATTACATGGGGGCTGGTGGTCACGCGGGGACCTGACAAATCGCGTCAGAATCTCGGCGTCTATCGCCAGCAGGTCATAGCGCCGAACAAGGTCATCATGCGCTGGCTGGCACATCGCGGCGGTGCGCTTGATTTTCGCGATCATTGTCAGAAGTATCCCGGCGTGCCGTTCCCGGTTGCAGTGGTGATCGGTGCCGATCCCGCCACAATATTAGGTGCGGTCACACCCGTGCCGGATAGCCTGTCCGAATACCAGTTCGCCGGATTGCTGCGCGGCAGCAAGACGGAGCTGGTGAAATGTCTGGGCAGCGATTTGCAGGTCCCGGCCTCAAGTGAGATTGTGCTGGAAGGCGTGATTCATCCTGAGGAGGTCGCGTTGGAAGGGCCCTACGGCGACCATACCGGCTATTACAATGAGCAGGATAAATTCCCGGTGTTTACGATAGAGCGCATTACCATGCGCCGTGATGCTATTTATCATTCCACCTATACCGGCAAGCCGCCAGATGAGCCGGCGATGTTGGGCGTAGCGCTTAACGAAGTGTTCGTGCCTCTGCTGCAAAAGCAGTTTCCGGAAATCGTGGACTTTTATTTGCCGCCGGAGGGCTGTAGTTATCGCATGGCGATTGTGAGCATCAGGAAGCAATATGCCGGGCATGCCAAGCGCGTAATGTTCGGCATCTGGTCCTATCTTCGGCAGTTCATGTACACAAAATTCATTATCGTCGTGGATGATGATATCGACATCCGCAACTGGCAGGAGGTGATCTGGGCGATTACCACCCGTGTCGATCCGGTTCGTGACACCTTGCTGGTCGAGAACACACCAATTGATTACCTCGATTTTGCCAGTCCGGTGTCTGGTCTCGGCGGCAAAATGGGGCTGGATGCGACTAACAAATGGCCGGGTGAGACGCAACGCGAATGGGGTACGCCGATTGTGATGGATGCGGCGGTGAAGTTGCGCGTGGATGAAATGTGGAGCGAGTTGGGTCTGTAATGTGAAATAAAAAAGCCGGAGATTTCTCCCCGGCTTTTTTGGCGTCAAGCTGGATTAGAACTTGAACACGCCAGCCAACGAGTAAACGTTGCTGTTGTAGTTGCTTGTAGCGCCAGCGTTGACAACGGCTGCGGCGTAACGATCCCAGCCGAAGCGGATGCCGATGGCAGGAGTGACATTGTATACACCACCCAGACCGTAAGTGGCTGCATTACGCTTGGCGCCTGTAATGCCTGCTGGAGCAGACGAAGCGGTGCTCTTGGTGGTGGCATAGCCCAGCTTACCGTACAGCGAGAAGGCATCAGACAGTGGCAGCGTGCCTACAGCGTTGATGCCATAGGTGTCAGCCTTGCCGGAAGCAGTAGTCGTAGCCCATTTGCCAGCGCCTGTAAAGAACGCTTCAGCGCCCCAGTTCTTGGTGAACTGATAACCACCCAGAATTCCGTAGACGGTGTCGTTGGATTTGGTCAGTGCGGCACCTGCAAATGCGTTGGTGCGTGCTTGTCCCAGTGTTACGCCGGCGTAGAAACCTTCATCAGCTGCGAAAGCAGGCGCAGCTGTGATAACAGACAACAATGCAGCAATAGCGATTTTTTTCATGATCTTATTCCTTATGGTTGATTTAAGGCGGCTTGCGTGCAGCAGGCAGCGAAGTTCATCCTATCGATGTGCGGCAGGTCAGGCAAGGACGTATAGGCAAATGTGTTGTAAAAAAACCACACTATAACCAGCCGTTAGTCACCGTCTTTCGGGTGCCCGGTCATAACCCGCCACTTGGCTGTCGCCTTTTGCGAGTCGGGCATAAAGCAACCCATCCCTGCGAAACCCGTTTGGCAGCCTGGTGGAATGGCTAGTGGTTTCATCAAAAGCGCTTCGGCTGGCGGCCCCGCAGAATGGTTAGCCGCTTCATCAGTGCAATTTTTGTAGCCATTCAATCAGCGCGTCCTGTGCGGGCTGAGCGAATTTAGCGTTGGGGTGGTTGATGATAAATACGATGCTCCACTGCTTGCCACTTTTGGCATGTACATAACCCGCGATGGATTTCACGCCTTCCAGCGAGCCGGTCTTGAGATGAGCGTGTCCTGCGATCTCGCTTCCTTTAAAACGTCCTTTTGTCGTGCCATCCATGCCCAATATCGGCAGCGATGCTTCCAGTTCGGCCGAGTACGGGCTGAGTGCCGCATTTTGTAGTATGTTGGACAGATGTTGCGCGCTGATGCGTTCTGTACGCGACAACCCGGCGCCATTTTCCAGAACCAGCTCGGGGAATTGCAGTTGTTTTTTCTCCAGCCATTGTCGTACGGCGGCCGAGCTGCGCGCGATGCCGGCGGTATTCTGATCAACTGTCCCTAATGTCAGGAACAGTTGCCGTGCCATGACGTTATTGCTGAATTTGTTGATATCGCGAATTGCTTCTGATAACGGGGGCGAGATGTGTGTAGAAAAGGCGGGCAGAGAATCCGGCGCATGGCCTGGCCGTACTTTGCCCCGAATTTGTCCGCCGAGCTCTTGCCATAATGCAGTGAACACGGCGAAAAAATATTCCTCAGGTGGCAAGGGTGAAAAGTAGTCCTGGGTTTCGCCGCACAGCGCCGGAATGATGCCTTCCAGCACGATCTTGTGGTCTTCCAGTCGTGATTGGTAGGCATCTTCGCCATTGCACGGCAAGCTGGCTGAGGTTGTAATCCGGTTGCTCAACTGGTATCCATATAGTTCAGGCTCCAGCAGTGCGGTGGTTTGCCCGCCAATAATATGAACTTCGCGGAGCGATTCGTTCGTACCCTCTCCAGCAGGAATTAACGATTGCTTTTCTCGTTCGCTTCCTCGCCCGCTTGCGGGAGGGGGGGGCTCTGGGAGAGGGAAACGGGCGTGGCGGGTTTGCGAGTTATTGCCCCCGTGGGCAATATCCCTGCGAGAATCATCGGCATCATCAGGGGCGATATTCTTGCCATGCCCGTTCGGCAGCAGGCGCAGGTGCAAGGCATTGAAGTTGAGTAACAGCGCATTTGGCACGACGTTATAAGCACGGGCTGGCTTGTTGTCGAACACGGATGGATCGTTGCTATTATCTGTAAAAAAGCTACTATCCAGCACGATATCGCCTCGAATGTCGCGCAATCCGCGTTGTTTTAATTCGCGCAACCACAACCAGAAGGCCTCAATGGTCAGTTTGGGGTCGCCATACCCTTTAAAAATAACATTGCCATATAAAACGCCATCCACAAGCTCGCCATCAAGATAGGCCTCGGTCTTCCAGCGATATGCAGGTCCAAGTATTTCCAGGCCGGCGTAGGTGGTGAGCAGCTTCATGGTCGATGCCGGATTCACCGCCTGCGTTGCGTTGAGGCTGAGGAGCGGCAATGGTTTTCCCACCTCGCGCACTTCGATGGCGACGGCATCAGTCGGGATACGTGCTCTGTGCAGTTCTTGCCGGACCGCTTCAGGCAGCGGTGCCGCCTGAACATTTAACGCAAATGCAAGCAACATGCCGGGAGCTGTCATGGAACGCAGTAAGGTTTTCATGTCAGCGCCCCGATGATGGTTTTTGTGCGCATGACCAGCAGCTGCATTTCCTCCTCAGAGATGATGTAAGGAGGCATGAAGTAAACCGTGTTGCCCATCGGGCGCAGCAGCAACCCGTGCTGCAAGCCGAGGCGGAAGCAGCGCTGTGCAAAATCTGCATGCGGCGACTGCACCTCGAATGCCCAGATCATGCCGGTGTTGCGCCAGTTCAGCACGTCAGGCAGATCTCGCAGCGATTGCGAGATACCATTTAAATAGCCCGCCTTGTGGCGATTGGTCGCCAACACATCGTCCTGTGCAAAAATATCCAGCGTCGCCAGCGCGGCGCGGCAGGCCAGCGGATTTCCCGTATAGGAGTGCGAATGCAGAAAGCCGCGCGAAATCTGGTCTGCATAAAAGGCATGATAAATTGCGTCCGTTGTCATCACGATAGACAGGGGCAGGTAGCCGCCGGTGATGCCTTTGGATATGAGGAGGAAGTCGGGGGTGATGTCACCCTGTTCGCATGCAAACATCGTCCCTGTTCTTCCCATGCCGACCGCAATCTCATCGGCAATCAGATGCACGCTGTATTTATCGCAAAGCTGGCGCGCTCGTTTCAGATAAATCGGGTGAAACATCGCCATGCCTGCAGCGCCCTGCACCATTGGTTCGATGATAAAGGCGGCAAGCTGTGCATGATATTGCTGCAGGTGAGATTCAAGCGTATCAGCGCAGCGCAGCGCGTAAGATTCTCCGGTCTCGCCGGCTTCAGCGTCGCGCCAGTCGGGGCTGATGACCGTTGCCTGTTGCCGGATCAGCGGACCGTAGGCATCGCGGAACAACGCGACATCGGTTACTGACAGCGCGCCCAGCGTTTCGCCGTGATAGCTGTTTTGCAGGCTGATGAATTGTGTCTTGTCGGGTTGTCCACTGTTCCGCCAGTAGTGCGCACTCATCTTGAGAGCGATTTCGGTGGCCGATGCTCCGTCCGAACCGTAGAAACAGTGCCCGAGGCCAGGAGGTGCTAATTCGCGCAGCCGTTCAGAAAGTTCGATCACAGGTTCATGGGTAAACCCGGCCAGCATCACGTGTTCCAGTTTTTCCAGTTGGTCGCGCAGTGCGGCGTTGATGCGCGGATTGCTGTGACCGAACAAATTTACCCACCATGAGCTGACTGCGTCTAAATACTTGTGCCCGTCGTAGTCATAAAGCCATGCACCCTTGCCGCGCGCAATAGGCACCAGCGGAAAGGTTTCGTAATGTTTCATCTGTGAACAGGGATGCCAGACAGCAGCCAGGCTGCGGCTGACCAGTTCGGAATTGGTGCGGGGGTGTTTTTGCATCAGTGAATCATAGCGAATTTTGCGATCAAAATGCAGTGCTAAATTTTTTTGAGCCGTGAATCGATTGTCAGGCAGTGAAGCCTTGTATTCAGCCATCTGTAAAACGGCAAGTTCGGATGACTCGTGAGCCGTTGAAAAAAAGCGTTTTTTGACGATATCATTGTAATGATGATGGCTTTGCTTTGAGTATTAACCTATTTGTGGCATTCTTCGCTCCTTAAGTGTGCAAAATGCAGTTATTTATAACGCACTGATTTTTAAATTAAGTGCGACAGTTGGAGGATGGCAGCAATGAAATGTGTAGATGATTTCCGCCTGCGCTTTGGTAAGCGTGAATTAGTGCCGATCATGATAGGCGGTATGGGGGTGGATATTTCCACCGCTGAATTGGCTCTGGAAGCGGCCCGCCTGGGCGGGGTTGGACATATCTCCGACGCGATGTTGCCGACGGTGACCGATCGTCGTTACAAGACAAAATTCGTCAGTGAAAAGCAGAAGCAGTACAAACTGAACATCCATAAGGCGGACAAGTCGATCGTGCAATTTGATTTGGCGCAAGTCGCCGAAGCGACCCGTCTGCATGTTCGCAGCACGATGGAAGCCAAGCGGGGCGACGGCATGATCTTCGTCAACTGCATGGAGAAGCTGACGATGAATGCGCCGCGTGAAACACTGCGCACACGTCTGGTGACTGCGCTGGACGAGGGGATTGACGGCATTACGCTGGCGGCCGGATTGCACCTCGGCTCATTCGGCATGATGCAAGACCATCCGCGCTTTCGCGATGCACAATTAGGCATCATCGTATCCTCAGTGCGGGCATTGCAATTGTTCCTGCGCAAGAATGCCAAGTTGAACCGTCTGCCTGATTTTATCGTGGTGGAAGGGCCGTATGCCGGTGGTCACCTGGGGTTTGGCATGGATTGGGTGCAGTATGATTTGCGCACCATCGTCGCCGAGGTGCAGCAGTTCATGAAAACGGAGCAGCTGGACATCCCGGTAATCCCCGCCGGCGGAATTTTTACCGGCAGCGATGCGGTCAGTTATCTGGAAACAGGTTCGGCTGCCGTACAGGTGGCGACACGCTTTACCGTCGCCGAGGAGTGCGGTATTCCGGAAAAGGTGCAGCAGGAGTATTTCAAGGCCAGCGAAGACGATATCGAAGTGAACATGTTGTCGCCCACCGGCTATCCGATGCGCATGCTGAAAAATTGTCCTGCAATCGGCTCAGGCATTCGCCCGAACTGCGAAGCGTACGGTTATCTGCTCGACGGTAACGGCGGTTGTGCCTACATTGATGCCTACAACCGGGTGGTAGCGTTGAATCCCGATGCCAAGAAGATCTCCGTTCCTGATAAGACCTGTCTGTGTACCCACATGCGCAACTATGATTGCTGGACTTGCGGGCATTACACCTATCGCCTCAAGGACACCACGCATCGCAATGAAGATGGTACGTACCAGATTCTGTCCGCCGAACATATCTTTCACGACTATCAGTATAGTAAAGATAACAAGATCGCATTACCGGCTAAAAAATAAATTTCAACCCTGCCCTTGAAATCGCAAGCCGCTAACCCCATTGTTAGCGCTTGCGGGTGGAGCTGTTTCACCTCTGCATTTAATTCAACCCATTGGAGATATAAATATGAAGATTCGTCCTTTGAACGATCGCGTCATCGTCAAGCGTATGGAAGAAGAACGTAAAACCGCTTCTGGTATCGTGATTCCAGATGCGGCTACCGAAAAGCCGGATCAAGGCGAAATCATCGCCGTGGGCAATGGCAAAGTCGGCGATGACGGCAAGTTGCAAGCGATGACCGTTAAAGTGGGCGACCGTGTGTTGTTCGGCAAGTATGCAGGTCAGGCTTTCAAGATGGACGGTCAGGAATACATGACCATGCGCGAAGATGACATCATCGGCGTAGTCGAAGCTTAATTCTGTCGTTCCCGCTTAGGCGGAAAGCAATTTTGATTGCTGGATTCCGGGTCAGGCCCGGAATGACGTACACAACCAACTGAGGAGCACAAAACATGGCAGCTAAAGACGTAAAGTTCCACGACGCAGCACGCAGCAAGATGGTGATCGGCGTAAATATCCTGGCCGATGCAGTCAAAGTCACGCTCGGCCCTAAGGGTCGTAACGTCGTGCTGGATCGTTCATACGGTTCCCCTACCATCACTAAAGATGGTGTATCTGTTGCTAAAGAAATCGAACTGAAAGACAAGTTCGAAAACATGGGCGCACAAATGGTCAAGGAAGTCGCTTCCAAGACCTCCGATGTGGCCGGTGACGGTACAACGACTGCGACTGTATTGGCGCAATCAATTGTCATGGAAGGCATGAAGTTTGTTGCCGCCGGCATGAACCCGATGGACTTGAAGCGCGGTATCGACCAGGCGGTTATCGCTGCGGTTGCCGAGCTGAAGAAGTTGTCCAAGCCTTGCACCACCAGCAAGGAAATTGCTCAGGTTGGCAGCATCTCCGCGAATTCTGACACCGTGATCGGCGAAAAAATCGCTGCTGCGATGGAAAAAGTCGGCAAAGAAGGCGTGATCACCATTGAAGATGGCACCGGCCTGGAAGACGAGCTGGACATCGTTGAAGGTATGCAGTTTGATCGCGGCTATCTGTCACCGTACTTCATCAACAACCAGGATCGTCAGCTGGCATTGATGGAAAATCCGTACATCTTGTTGCATGACAAGAAGGTATCCAACATCCGCGACCTGCTGCCTATCCTGGAGCAAGTTGCCAAGGCTGGCCGTCCATTGCTGATCATCGCTGAAGATGTAGACGGCGAAGCGCTGGCTACTCTGGTAGTAAATAACATCCGCGGCATCCTGAAGACTGTTGCTGTCAAGGCACCTGGTTTCGGCGACCGTCGCAAGGCAATGCTGGAAGACATCGCGATTCTGACCGGCGGTACGGTCATCGCTGAAGAAGTCGGTCTGACACTGGAAAAAGCAACTCTGGAAGATCTGGGGCAAGCCAAGCGCATCGAAGTCGGCAAAGACAACAGCATCATCATCGACGGCCATGGCAAGGAAGAGGCGATCAAGGCGCGTATCGGCCAGATCAACAAGCAAGCCGAAGAATCGACCAGCGACTACGACAAGGAAAAGCTGCAAGAACGCAAAGCCAAGCTGGCTGGCGGCGTTGCCGTGATCAAGGTCGGTGCTGCAACTGAAGTCGAAATGAAGGAAAAGAAGGCGCGCGTGGAAGATGCATTGCACGCAACTCGTGCTGCTGTTGAAGAAGGCATTGTCCCCGGCGGCGGCGTGGCACTGTTGCGTGCCAAGGTTGCTGTATCCGGTCTGAAGGGCGGCAACCATGACCAGGATGCCGGTATCACGATCGTATTGCGCGCCATGGAAGCGCCATTGCGCGCCATCGTGCAAAACGCCGGTGACGAGCCATCTGTTGTGGTCAACAAAGTATCTGAAGGCTCCGGCAGCTTCGGTTACAACGCGGCTACCGGCGAATATGGCGACATGTTGGCGATGGGCGTGGTTGATCCAACCAAGGTGACGCGTGTTGCATTGCAAAATGCAGCGTCTATCGCCGGTCTGATGCTGACTACGGCTTGCATGGTTGCCGAGTTGCCGGAAGACAAGCCATCTGCTGGCGGTATGGGCGGCGGCATGGGCGGCATGGAAGGCATGATGTAATTGATCCAGCTAGCATTTAGCTGATCTCGCAAACCCCGCTCCGGCGGGGTTTGTCATTTGTATTGCGGTTCTCAAAAAAATGAGTATAATGCGCACCTCGCAACGGTATTAGAGAAGCAGGAAGCCTGCGAAAATGTTTAAAATGGCCTGATAGCTCAGTCGGTAGAGCAGAGGATTGAAAATCCTTGTGTCGGTGGTTCGATTCCGCCTCGGGCCACCAAATTTCGCGTGCGACAGCACGCAAAATTAATCAGGTGGTTCTGGTTGATTAATTTAAGGCTTGCCGAATCTTGGCGAGCCTTTTTGCATTGTGGTGTAAAAAAATGATTCAGACATCAGAAGAAATCCGTACCAGCGAAGCGCCTGTGAGCGCTGATGGCGTCGTGCGCGAAGTCAAACGCCGCCGCACCTTTGCGATCATCTCTCACCCGGATGCGGGCAAGACCACGCTGACCGAAAAACTGTTGCTGTTCGGTGGCGCGATTCAGATGGCAGGTACCGTGAAGGCGAGGAAAAGCGGACGGCATGCGACCTCCGACTGGCTGGAGATCGAGAAGCAGCGCGGCATTTCTGTCGCAAGCTCGGTTATGCAGTTCACCTATGATGATTGCGTCATCAACCTGCTCGACACGCCGGGTCACCAGGACTTTTCCGAAGACACCTATCGCGTGCTGACGGCCGTGGATGCGGCCGTGATGGTGGTGGATGCGGCCAAGGGTGTGGAAGAACAGACCATCAAGCTGCTGGAAGTGTGCCGTCTGCGCAATACACCGATTATCACCTTCATCAACAAGATGGACCGCGAAGTTCGCGACCCGCTGGAAGTGCTGGACGAGATCGAATCAGTCCTTAAAATAAAGTGCGCACCGGTGACCTGGCCGATCGGCATGGGCAAGCGTTTTCAGGGTGTATATCACCTGTTGAACGACCAGGTGTTGCGTTTCCTGCCTGGCGAAGCCAAAGCCGGACAGGAAGTCGAAATCCTGCAGGGCGCCGAGATCGACCAGCTCGCGAAACAGTGTCCGAGCGAGATGCAGACCATGCGCGAGGAGACCGAACTGGTTATGGGTGCGGGTGCGTCGTTCGATCTGGACGAGTTTCTGCGCGGTCAGCAATCACCGGTGTTCTTTGGTTCCGGCGTGAACAACTTCGGCGTGCGTGAAATTTTACGCGCACTGGTGGATTGGGCCCCTGCACCGTTGCCGCGCGCCACCGATGTGCGCATGGTGCTGCCGACCGAGCCTGCCTTCACCGGCTTCGTGTTCAAAATTCAGGCCAACATGGACCCGAATCACCGCGACCGTATCGCCTTTCTGCGCGTGTGTTCCGGTCGATACACCTCGGGCATGAAGGTCAAGCATCGCCGCACCGGCAAAGAGATGAAGCTGGCCAACGCGGTGACGTTTATGGCCAATGAGCGCACGCGCATGGACGAGGCCTATGCGGGCGACATCATCGGTATCCACAACCACGGCCAGTTACAGATCGGCGATGTGCTGACTGAAGGCGAAGCGCTGACCTTCAAGGGTATTCCGTACTTTGCGCCCGAGCTGTTCAGCCGTGCAAGGTTACGCGACCCGATGAAGGCCAAGCAATTGCAAAAGGGCTTGCGCCAGTTGGGTGAAGAGGGCGCAGTTCAGGTGTTTGAGCCGCTGATAGACACCAGCAACCCGTTGATCGGCGCGGTTGGTCAGTTGCAGTTCGAAGTGGTCGAGCACCGTCTGAAAGCCGAATACGGCGTGGATGCGGTGTTCGAGCGCGCCGGCATCCACACCGCGCGCTGGGTGACTTGCCCGGATAACGCGCATCTCAACGAGTTCGTGAAGGCCAATCAGGGACGCCTGGCCAAGGACGTGGACGGCAACTATGCCTACCTCGCCGACACCGGCGTGAATTTGCGTCTGGCGATGGAGCGCTGGCCGAAGGTGCAGTTCCATGCCACGCGCGAACACGGGCAGCAACTGGGCTGAGGATCGCTTAATATCTCTGCCAGATTTAACAAAAAAAGCGACCCTAGGGCCGCTTTTTTATTTTGGGTTTAGTATTCGTTACGGTATCAACTCGCGCCAGATCACCCGTTTCCCGGAAAAACCGGTGGCCGTTGCCGCAAACCCCACATCTTCATTTAATTGAGGCGTGGGGTTCGTGGAGGTTACGACGCCCACCTTGGGCTGGCCTTGCACATAGAGAACATTAATACCGACGATGGTGGCGTCATACTTCAATGAAGCCAAGCCGGTTGCCGTGTTAATGGCACCACCCGTCTTGTAGTCGAAAAAGTTGAGCCAGCCGTACCCGCCCGGCGAACAGACGGTATTCGAAGGAACGATCGAGGACACCAGCAGGGTTCCTTGCACCAGTGTGCTGTCAATGTTTACGCGCTCCCCGCTGTCAGGGAGGTCAACATACCAGCCACGGCCAGTGTAAAAATTCACAGCGTTGCCTGAGGTAAGTCGGGTGGCGGTTCCATCCGGATTGTTGCTCAGAGTCTGCTGCACCAAAGTATTACGAGGATTGACCAGAGTGCTTACCGCATTGTCGTCCTTGATCGCATACTGGGTCTGTACCTGGGTCGTGGTCAGATCGCCGGTTTCCAGATATTTCCCGGTGCCGATGAACACGACGCGCTTGTCTGCAATCTTGCCCAACACTGGTGCGGTGGTAATGGGCTGCGGGCTGGTGCCGGCGGCATCAGAGAACAAGGTGGCGAACTTCATGACATCGCCAGTACCGATCTCGCCATCGGCGACCGTAGCGTCAACGATGCTGTTGACATCGAAGCGCCAGATATTCCCCAGCAAATCGCCGCCATAGACATAGCCCACTTTATTGCCGGCAGGCTCGTCATTCCAGCCGGTGATCTTGGCCAGCCCGCTCGGCGTGGTGGTGCTGCCGACATTGGTGGCGATCTTGCTGATGATCGCCCCGGTGCCGGCATTGAGTACATAGAGATAGCCTTTGCCATTACCCGGGCTGGTGTTGTTGTAGCCGGAAGTAACCAGCACCACCCAGGTGCCATTGGCCTTTCGGGAGATGATGGGTTTGCCGAAGCTATAGCCGATATCGGCATCCTTGACGGAGCCGATCCCCGTGGTATCGGTGAATTCCCACAGCAAAGCGGGCGCGGCGGGATCGGTGATATCCAGCGCATAATAACCGCGCCCACCAGCGTTCAGGCCGGCCACCAGAATGGTCTTCCAGACGGCGGTCGCGCTATCGGTGCAATTGGCAGTACAAACGTCGGAGGTGATCGGGCTGCCATTGACGTAATTGAGGTGTGAGGTGGCGTAGTTCTTGTCCGCAAGTTTCCACATGTTGGGGATCACCATGCTCGGCACATAAGCCCAGCTTTCTGCTCCGGTGTCGCCCGCGAAAGCATGCAGCATCCCGTCATTGGCGCCCATGTACACCGTCCCGGCCCGTGCGGCTTGCGCAGTTTTATACGCACTGTAGCCCGAATAGGGGTAGCTGAATACCGGCGCGCCGATAAAAGCCGGCTGGGATTCCAACGCATCGCCAATCACGGCCTCGCGGTAACGATATAGCCGGTTGTCAACCGCAATGGCGGTGCGGTCCTCATACCCATATTCTCCGCGCAGATAATTGACCAGGTTGACGCCTTCGGCCACGGTCTGTTGCGCTGCAGTAAGCGAAGACCACTGGCTGAGTGCGCTGATTTGCGAAGCGGCAAAATATCCTTGCTGGGCAGCCGTGAGGGTGGCATGAGTAAAATCAACAAGGGCGGTGCCGGTGCTGTTGGCGGTCTTGATGATCCGTGTGTCGCTGACATCGGACACTCTGGCGTTCATCGTGCCGACGCAGGCGGTCGCTACCGGCACCTTGCAGTCCGAGCCGACCAGTTCGCCTCCGGTGCAGAGAACCGAATTGGGCGTGACACAATTGTAGACGGTAACGTCCCCGCTGGTTTCGGCCACCACGGTGCCCGGCGCCGCACAAGTCCCTGCCACGACATTTTCCAGACACCAGGTGGCGTTTTCGCTGACCACACCCGTGTCGGTGTTGATGCCGCGCGCCTCCAGGTTCCCTTTCCATGCGACCGTGGTGTAACTCGCGACATAGGCGTAGTTGTTGCCGGCCACCGGATTCAGCGTACTGGTGGCGGCTGCGGCCGCCGCACCCTTGCGGGTATTGATACCTGCAAGCGCGTTGGACAGGCCGGCGGACAAAGAAGCCGGATTGGTGGCACTGAAATAGGCGCCGCGCCCGTTCACTGCCGCGTGCCACAGGTCATCGATGTTCGCGATCAGGCCGTCGCTGCCGGTCATGCCGGGAATCGGCCAGTTGCAGACCGTGTCGGCGGTCTGCCATGTACAGACTGTGGCGTCGGCGGTGCTGCCCAGCTTGACTGCAGCATAATCCCCGCCGGTGTCGGTCAGGTAGCTGGACGAATAATTCATCCAGCCGCTCGCGCCCATGCCCAGCGTGAAGGTGGTCATGTGCTGCTGGGTATTGTTGTCATTGCCGCCGATGAACACGTTGTTATCGCACACATCCACCCCGGCTCCGAGAGCGCCCGTGCAATTACCTAGCGTCGAAGTGCGCAGGTCGTTCTGGTAGTAATACATTGCGATGTCCGCCAGGCTGTCGCTGCTTCCGCCGGTAGCTCCCGCCGTTGTTACCGGAGTGCCGGATTGCGCCGGGTTGGTTGGATTGGGACTGGGGAGCGTTATTGAGCTCACGCAAGTGGCGATATCCGAGGTATATGGCGCTACGTAGACTTCGGGGCCGTTGTTCGCCCATGCAGTGCAACTCCCGGGGACGCTGCAAGTGCGAATTTCTGGTTGATTTACGAGCCGTTTTTTTCTTGAGCCGCCAGATCTGGCACATTGAGAATCGCTACCCAAGCCTGCTGACTGAGATGCATAATTGTCTCGCGTATAGGTTGTCACTACGGTGGTAGCGGCCTGCGCGCCGTCAAACATCGGCCGTCCCGCCGTCCCGTCCTGGTTGCCGATCGCGCTGCTGCCATCAATCTGGTAACCATTGCCCGTGTTCCAGTAGCCGTCGGTGGACAGAATGGTGAAGTTCTGCTGGCAGGAATACTGCACCGGATCGGTTACCGCCAGTTTTCCCGCATAGTATCGGCCCGCATCCGACAATGACCTGCGCAACGGCGTGCTGCCGCTGGTGGTCATGCCGTAGAGCGTGCTGTACCAAGTGGTTCGTTGTGCACCTTCGAAGGTGCCCAGATTCACCACAGGATTGGTCTGGCTGATCTTCATCATGCCGACGCGGTAGCTGTTGTTCAGGCTGCTGAATGCGCGCCCGGCAGAGGTTTTCATCATCAGCATGCGGTCGCGGTAATAGCTGTACCAGTTGGCGAAATTGGTCAGTTTAGCGGCGGCGGTCTCCGGGAACACGTCGGGGGTGAGCGTCATGGTGCCGGATTGGGTGATCACCGGCATGTAATTAGCCGCCGAGGTCGGGCCGCTAATCGTGACGGTGCTGCTCGATGAAGTGGCACTAAAGCCGTTCAGGGTGATCTTCGCGGCGATGTTGGCGGCCACGGTGCTGCTGGTGGTGCTGGCCGTGGAGGCGCCGGACATCAATTCCACGCCATTGACCGTGATGCTGCTGACCGAAGTGCTGGCCGTTCCGCTGACCGTGATGGTGGTGGTCTCGGTGGTGGACAGCCTGCGTTTGCTGAACACGCCCGTTCCGGTGGCGGAACCTTGGGCACTATGGCATTCGTTGTAGAAGGTATTGGTGGTGCTGTGGTAGTTCTTCTCCAGTATGGTGTCCTGCGCACCGGTATATTTGAAGTAATAGGCGGATTGCCCCGTTGAGTCGGCATTCAGGCTCAGGGAGGCCTTGAAGCCGGTATTAAGATTGACGGTGGTGGAGGCGCTGTCAAACCCGTTGGTCTTTGCAGCGGTAAAGCTGGAATCCGGGTAGCTCGTGCCATCTGCATAGACCGGCGGCAGATAAGTGGTATCCGGGTCGTAATAGACCTGGTTGCACTGGCTGCTGCGCAGCCCGTAATAGCCATAGCTGAATGTCACCGCACTCCCACCGTCCGAAGCATCGTCTGGCATGTGATCCCAGTCCATACTTCCCGAGTTATCCAGTACGAACAGCAGGTTGGGCTTGACCGTTGAGGTGGTGGATGTCGCCAGCGGGGATGTCGCCAGCGCGACCGATGCGGCCAGCGCGGGCAGCGGCAAGGCAAGGCCGAAGGCTAGCGCAACAGACAGCAACTGGCGATGGGCGGTGGTGCGATTTTCCAAGCAGCGTTTCATGGTTGCCTCCTAATAGACAAATGCCTGCACGTAGCTGACGGTATTTCTCGGCCCCGTGGTTCTGGCGGTAATACGGATCTGGGGGGTTTGGCCCGCCACAGGGCAGCCTGCACCCTGGCAGACTTCCTGGGGAAGCGGGATGTTTTGCCCATTATTGTCCTGAAGTGCGCCGCTAAATAAGCAGTCTGCAGTTTGAATCGGTTGATTGGCGTTACGGCACATGCGCTGGATGACATAGCGTACGGAATTGCCGCTACTGTCGGGGTCGGGCAGAACCAGGGCGCTGTCGGTGTTATCCCATTGGATTCCTGTTCCATCGGTAAGGCTCACGGCGGAGGCGGCGCTGGAGTAGTAGCCTGCTGCCGCATTGTCACTATTGAAAGGGTGGGCGGCATTGTTCAAAACATTCAAAGTTGTGTTTGCCGTTTCTATGCCTGCCAGCCAAGTCATTGCGGCCTCAACACCTGCATCGCCGGAGCTAGTGGCCGCTTGTTTGAACGCCAGATTGCCGGCGATCATGGTGCTGGTATCCACCGAGCGTATCAGCGCTACTGCCGCGAGCGACATGGCAAGCAGGGCGATCAGCGCAAAAAACAGTACCACACCATGCTGTTTCATGGCACGCACTCGCATGAAACGGGTTTTGGGTAGTGATCTCATAGCGTATCCTTGGACCAGATCGTGTTGCGCAACGGAATAATGGTTTCGAATACCCGATAGCGGTAACGTGCCCAGTTGGGATCATTGCTCAGATCGATCGCCGGGGCAGGAGAAGCGGCGCTGCCTGCCCATGCGCACAGGCCGGTAGGTGCGGCGGCGGTAGTGGAACTGCATGCGGCAGTCACGGCAGCCGGTTCTATTTTTGCGTTGCGCGCCACGACTGCGATGCGAACGGCCTTGATCCGGTTGCGGTCGGCGACAGTCGGTGCGGCCCACGTGGCGCCGCTGGCATTTACCCACTGTGTGACCTGGTTGGAGTTGGCTGTGGCGGAAACCCCATATTGCGCCTGAAGGTTAACAATACCCACCACGCTGGGAATAGCCGCGCTGGGAGCAACAGTTCGTTCCAGGTTGCCATTATTCACGGCATAGGTAATCTCATTCCAGGTTCCCAAACAGGCAAGATTGGCGTTAGAGATGGCGGCAGTGGTGTCCGCCAGTGTTATTGTCGTGGTGCCCGTCACGGCGCTTGCGCTCGACATGGCACAGGTGGTTCCATTGGTGATCAAGGTAATATCACCAGCCTGACAGCCAAGATTGCTGGCCACGGTCGCATCGTTTACGGTTGGAGCGCCCATCGCGGTAATCTGGGTTGGGACGCCTCCCATGAGCGAGTTGCCATAGCGCAGGGTGATCGTGTCGCTGGCACCCGCAGCCGCTCCGCCGTCAGTAATGGTGACAGGGGAGAGGCGGTTTGGGATGGTTGCATCCACTGTGCCGTTAATAGTCAGTGTTGTGCACTCGAGCGGCGAATTGGTAACAGGTATCAGTGGGTAGCCTGCCATCTGCAGTTCGCGTCCGATGTTATACAGCGCGATGCCGCCATTAGTCTGCGCATCGGCTGTTCCGGTGGTAGTGCGTTTTTGTGCTTCAAAGACGGTGAAAACCTGCATGATGACCATCGTGGCGAGCATGCCGATTGCCAAGCCGACCATGATTTCCACCAAGGTGAAGCCTTTTTGATAAAAATGTGAGCGTCCGCTATTCAATTTCATGATTTTAGCCCCCGGTGATGCTGGCGGTGGTGATGAAGTTATGCTGCGCCTCTCCCGGTTGTTGCCAGGTGACCGTAACCGTAAACTGGACTCCCGCCCGAGTGACAGAGACTGATCCGCTAGGCAATAGATCGGCGATGGCGAAGACGGTGTTGCTGCCATCGGCCGGTAGGTTGTCCGGATCGGACCACATCAGGCCGATCCTCTGCTGGGCGATATAGCCTGCATCGGCGCGGTATTTCGAATCGGCGGTGTTTTTGATCATGGCAGCTTGCAAGCCAACCACAGCCAGTACGCCCATGGAGAAAATCAGGATGGCAATCATCGCCTCTACTAACACGACGCCTTGTTGCCCAGATTTATGAGGTGAGGTTTTGTGCATGATCTTTGCTCCGCTTAACATGCGCGTGGACTGGAGCCCGCAGCCAGGTTTGGGTCGCACATTCTGGCATTGCCGCCTACGCCAATCGTGACCCGCAAATTTTGGGTACCGCCAACCGCAGCAAGGTCGACTTGCGTGAGTGAAGCAGTAGCATCCGCATTTGCCACCACTACCCCAAAATTGTTGAAAGTAATGGTTGTTGCACCTACAGGCAGTTCTGTGCGAGTAACGTTTTTGGAGCCTTCGGTGCTGAGCCTTTGTTCAATCACCGAGGCGGGCGTAACTACATTGATAGTCCAGGATGAGTCTGCCCCTAAAGTAAAGGCAACATTGGTGTTGAGCGCTACCGCTTCTGCCCGAGCACGCTGTAACCCATTCGCAATGGATTCGGCCGCGTTGCGAATCTGGGAATTCCGAATCCACGTCTGGAAGCTGGGCATAGCCAGACCCGCCAGAATAGCCAGGATCGCAACACCGATCATCAACTCGACCAGTGAAAACCCCAAGTGCTTGGATTTTGGGCAAGTGTTCAACACGCATCTCCTTTTTTCATGACCCAGCAGGTTGCGCCGTTGCCCCAGGGAGTGGCCGAGGTCTTGGTGTTGGTTTCATCGATGGTGTAGCTGAAAGCGGACAGATTGCCTTTGCCCGTCGCGGTTATCGTGTAGGTTGTCGTCGAAAGATTGCTGGGAGCATAAGTGAAATTTGTAGTTTCAGCAGGAGCGGTTCCGCCAACATAGGTGCGGTTATCCTGAAAATACTGTTCCATCTTGACCCGGCCATCGGATAGAGCCGAGGTGCCTTCAACCAGCTTTCCGCGGGTCACATAATCGTTGTAAGCGGGAATGCCAATGCTCGCCAGAATGCCGATCACTACGACCACAATCATTAGTTCGATCAGGGTGAAACCTCGTTGTGTTTTCATTGCGTTCTCCTTTGGGTGGGCATAGTAGGGCGCGTATTTTTGGGTTTCTACCCAAAACCGACCAGAGGCGGAGGGATGCTGACAAGCGGCATACCAATCATGACGAGCGCGGATTTCTGCGGGAGAAACTTTTGGGATATTTATCCGTTCCTGCTTTTTGCTATGGGATGAATGGCTTTATTTGCATCGGCCAGCAAAAACTCCTTGAATGCCAAGGCGGCGCTGGACAGGCGTTTGTTGGCGCGATGCGCGACGAACCAGTGGCGCAACAGCGGGAAGTGTTCGGCTTTGAGTATCGCAAGCCGCTTGGTTTCCAGCTCCAGTTCGATGCTGTGCAGCGACAGGATACCCAGCCCCATTCCGGCCTGCACCGCCTGTTTGATGGCTTCGTTGGTTTCCATTTCCATGCTGATGCGCGGGCGGATCTGATGTTCGGCAAATATCCGCTCCATCGCGCTGCGCGTACCGGAGCCCGGTTCACGCGATAAAAAGGTCTCCTGGGCGAGTTGCGCGAGCTTGACGCGCTTGAGTTTGGCGAGTGAATGATTTGGCGCGGCGATCACCACCAGCGGGTTTTTCATGAACGATTCCGCGCTGATATCGAGACCGTCCGGGGGTTGCCCCATTATGGCCAGGTCGGTGCTGTTGTCGGCAAGCTGTTTGATCACCGCAGCGCGGTTGGCGACCTGCAGGATCACGTTGATATTGGGGTGGCGCCGGCAGAATTCCGCCAGCAGCCGAGGGGTGAAATAATTTGCGGTATTGACCACCGACAGCGTGAGCTTGCCCTGTTCCAGCCCTTTCATTTCATCGAATACCGCCTCCATTTCGGCAAGCTGTTGCGCGATGTTGCGGCTGTAATGAAACAGCTCGCGCCCGGCTTCGGTGAGAAAGATCTTTTTGCCCATCTGCTCGAATAACGGCAGGCCGATATTGCCCTCCAACTGCTTGATCTGCATGGACACTGCCGGTTGCGATAGGTATAGTTCTTCGGCGGCGCGCGAGTAGTTCAGGTGGCTGGCCACCTTTTCGAAGACCTGGAGCTGGCGCAGGGTGATGTGGAGCATGGCGCAAGGTATAAATGGGATGGTGCAATTATAACAAACCATAAGCCATCCTTATGGTCTTTATAAAAAGAATTGACTGTCGTTTATATGTGGATATCCCTATAGTTGCCGTCATCGCAACTTGAAACTGATCGTTATCACAGGAGAAAAAGCTATGGATCAATCGAATCGTTATGCGGATCTGAGTCTGAAAGAAGAAGACCTGATCAAGGGCGGCAACCACATTCTGGTCGCTTACACGATGGAGCCTGCTGCGGGCACCGGCTATCTGGAAGCGGCGGCGCATATCGCGGCGGAATCCTCCACCGGCACCAACGTTGAAGTGAGCACGACCGACGAATTCACCAAGGGTGTGGATGCGCTTGTGTATTTCATCGACGAGGCCAAGGGCATCATGAAGGTCGCTTATCCCAACGACCTGTTCGACCGCAATCTCACCGATGGCCGCGTGATGATCGTGTCCTTCCTGACCCTGTGCATCGGCAACAATCAGGGCATGGGCGATATCGCGAATCTGCAAATGCAGGATTTCTACGTGCCGCCGCGCATGCTGCAATTGTTCGACGGCCCGGCCAAGGACATCTCCGACCTGTGGCGCATTCTCGGCCGCCCAGTCAAGGACGGCGGCTATATCTCCGGCACCATCATCAAGCCCAAGCTGGGGCTGCGTCCCGAGCCGTTTGCCAAGGCGGCCTACCAGTTTTGGCTGGGCGGCGACTTCATCAAGAACGATGAGCCGCAAGGCAACCAGGTGTTCTGCCCGATCAAGAAAGTGCTGCCGCTGGTTTATGATTCGCTCAAGCGCGCCCAGGACGAAACCGGCCAGGCCAAGCTGTTCTCGATGAACATCACCGCCGACGATCACTACGAAATGTGCGCCCGCGCCGACTTCGCGCTGGAAACCTTTGGCCCGGATGCGGACAAGGTAGCCTTCCTGGTGGACGGCTACGTCGGCGGCCCCGGCATGATCACGACCGCGCGCCGTCAATACCCGAGCCAGTACCTGCACTACCACCGCGCCGGCCACGGTGCGGTCACTTCGCCGTCTTCCAAGCGCGGCTATACCGCGTTCGTGCTGGCCAAGATGTCGCGTCTGCAAGGCGCTTCCGGCATCCACGTTGGCACCATGGGCTACGGCAAGATGGAAGGCGGCAAAGATGACCGCATCATCGCCTACATGATCGAGCGCGATTCCTGCACCGGCCCGTTCTACCATCAGGAATGGTACGGCATGAAGCCGACCACGCCGATCATCTCCGGCGGCATGAACGCGCTGCGTCTGCCCGGTTTCTTCGAGAACCTCGGCCACGGCAACGTGATCAACACCGCAGGCGGCGGCTCCTACGGCCACATCGATTCTCCGGCAGCCGGTGCGGTCTCGCTGCGCCAGGCTTACGATTGCTGGAAGTCCGGTTCCGATCCGATTCAGTACGCGAAGGAGCACAAGGAATTTGCGCGCGCGTTCGAATCCTTCCCGAAAGACGCCGACAAGATATTCCCGGGCTGGCGCGAAAAGCTCGGCGTACATAAATAATCCGGGTGTAGCCGAGTAGTAAAAACGCGCCCCCACTTGCTGGGGGCGTTTTGTTCCAAGTCTTAAACGAGAGCTCGAGCACTCTTGTAGGAGCGCAATTCATTGCGCGATGTGCAAGTTTAGGATCGCCCGATAGCCCTGCAAGCCATTCCACTAATCCATCAAAAAACGATGGATTAGTGGCTGGTTAAATCGGTATCTACAGCAAGATGGGACGCGCCTTACTCAGGAGAAAACGATGACCAATAAGGATCAATACAAAGTAAGCAAAGAGCCGTTCTATCAGCCACAGGATGACGAGGTCGCGCTGTATGAAGCCGCCTACGCGGCGCGTCTGCCGGTGATGATCAAGGGCCCGACCGGCTGCGGTAAATCGCGCTTCGTCGAATACATGGCGTGGAAGCTGGGCAAGCCGCTGATCACCGTGGCCTGCAACGAAGACATGACCGCCAGCGATCTGGTCGGGCGTTACCTGCTCGACGCCAACGGCACGCGCTGGCTGGACGGCCCGCTGACCACGGCCGCGCGCATCGGTGCAATCTGCTACCTCGACGAAATCGTCGAAGCGCGCCAGGACACCACGGTGGTGATTCACCCGCTGACCGACCATCGACGCACCCTGCCGCTGGACAAGAAGGGCGAGCTGCTCGAGGCGCACCCGGATTTCCAGATGGTGATTTCCTACAATCCTGGCTACCAGAGCCTGTTGAAAGACTTGAAGCAATCCACCAAACAGCGCTTTACCGCGTTCGAGTTCGATTATCCGGCGGCTGATGTCGAGGCGCATATCCTCAGTAAGGAAACCGGCATCGAAGCCGACCTGTCCGCGCAACTGGTGAAAATCGGCCAGGCGGCGCGCAACCTCAAGGGGCACGGCTTGGACGAAGGCATATCGACGCGCTTGCTGGTGTATGCGGCGACCCTGATCAAGGGCGGCGTCGAGCCGCGCGCCGCGTGCCGCATGGCCTTGGTGCGCCCGATCACCGACGATGCAGACATCCGTGACACGCTGGATCATGCAATTGATGCGGTGTTTGGTTAAATGCATTTGTAGGAGCACGCCCTGCGTGCGAATCGCGGCCATGGGCCGCTCCTACAGTGGCGTTTCAGCCAAAATGAATTATTACGATTGAAAGATCATGGAAACCGCAACCATCCCCGACGAACTTGAAGCCTACTGGAGGCAGCTTGATTGCGGCTTCCCGCGCGTCGAGCCGGTGTTTGCCGATTGCATGCGCGAGGCATTGGCGGTGCTTTCCAAACAGGGAGTGGATGCCTACATCGAACACGCGCGTTTCCTCGGCAAGATGGGGCGCGGCGCGGAGCCGATCCTGATCTTCCTGGAGGAATGGCCGGCGGTGGCGAAGACGCTGGGCGAAGACGCGCTGCCCGCCATCATGGAGTGCATCCGCAGGATGTGGAAGTCGCCCAACGGCAATTCAATTACGCCATTCCTGCAGTCGTTGCCGGCCACCGCACGGCGGCTGCAATCGCCGCAACAGTTGCGCGGCTATCTGGACATCGTGCTCGATTTCATGGAGTGCACCACCGGTTCGATCCACGGCATCCATCAGACTTTCCCCAGCCCGGGGCTGCCGGAATTTTTCAAGCAAATCCCGCTGCTGCTCGGCCAACTTTCGCTGGCAGGGCTGAAAAACTGGGTGGATTACGGGGTACGCTATTACAAGGATCATCCGGATCGGCAGATCGATTACTTCAGCCTGCAATCGGCGGACAGCCGCGCGGTGTTGCAGCGCGAGCGGCACGGCACGCTGCTGGTGGACAACGAACGCAAGCTGGACATGTATTTGCGCGGGTTATGGCACGACGAGCAGCAACTGATCCCTTATTCCACCGCATTCGACATCCTGCGCCAGCCGGTTCCCTATTACGACAAGCTCGGCATCCGCCTGCCGGATGTGTATGACGACTTCATACTCCCCTCTCCCGCTAGCGGGAGAGGGGCAGGGGGAGAGGGTGCGCAAGGAGGCCCTCTCTCCAACTCTCTCCCGTTGGACGGGAGAGAGAGCAAACGTCTCCCTGCGGGAGAGATTCTTATTTCTGGGTTGGACCGCTACCGCGCCGTGCTGGCGCATATTGCCGGACACCGCCGCTGGACCACGGCCATTTTTGCCGATAACTTCAGCCCGTTCCAGCGCATGGCGGCGGAGTTCCTGGAGGACTCGCGCGTGGAATATCTGGCGATGCGCGAGTATCCCGGCCTGCGCCGTATTTTCACGGCATTGCATCCCATCCCCGCCGAAGATGCCTGCGATCCCAAGCAGGAATCCGGTATACGCCATCGCTTGGTGATGCTGTCGCGCGCCATTCTCGACCCGCAGCATCCCTATAAAAACCCGCAGATCGTCGAGTTCGCGCAGCGCTTCCACATGCTGATGCAGCAAGGCGATTCCGGCACTCAGGAGATCGCCGATCTGGCGGTTGCCTTCATAGTTAAGACACGCCGCCAGAGCGACCAGCTCGCCAAAATCCACTTCAAGGATACGGTGGTGGACTACCGCGACGACAACCGTCAGATGTGGAAATTTATCGAGGAGGGCGACGAGGAGGAAGCCTTCGACGAGCCGCGCAAAATCGAGCCGGGCGTGGAAATCAAAGGCCTGCCTCCGCGCCATTATCACGAGTGGGATTACCTCAATCAGAGCTACCGCCCTGACTGGGTGAGCGTGTATGAAGCCTTGCATCCGCCCGGCAACGCGGCGGATATTGACAGGCTGCTGGCCAAGCACGGCGCGCTGGCCAAGCAATTGAAGAAAATGCTCGACCTGCTCAAGCCGCAGGACAAGGTGCGCATCCGCTACCAGGAAGAAGGCAGCGAACTGGATCTGGATGTCGCGCTGCGCTCGCTGATCGACTACAAGAGCGGCGCGACGCCCGACCCGCGCATCAACATGAGCCACAAGACCAGCGGGCGCAACATCGCGGTGATGCTGCTGCTGGACTTGTC
>JAUSNM010000060.1 GCA_030645535.1 Gallionella sp.
CCCATCGCCGTGAGCACGTTCCGCAAGCACCGAAACCTGCGGCGCATGTCTTGTCATTTGCTTCCACAGATTAGGCGCCAGCACAAACGGCATGTTCCGGTATGTCAGCGACCGAAACACATCAACCTGGTCGAGAATATGAAGCAGCATCGTCGTGCCTGATCGCGCGAGTCCACAAACGTACACAGCCCCGTCTGCAGGGTCTGCTGCCTTATTCGAGGTGCCTGGCGTAGCGCGCTTTGGCAGCGCGAACTGGCGTTCCATGTCAAATGCGAGATGGCGAACTGCCGCTGGTTCAAGCGCAAGCCAGTGCAGCCAGCGCTCCAGAGTGCCATAGTGGTTGGCTTGTTCAGCAGACGTTTGAGTTAACGAAGAGTCAGTACTGAGTCGAGGCCGCCGTAACCACCACCACCCAGTCGCCACTACCGTCGTAACCACGAGATAGACCGTCTGCTGCGATTTTGTCCACTCCAACATCCAGGGAGCAATAACTGCGATGACAGCCAACCCCACCAGCAACCCCAACAATACCAGACTAAATTTCAGCGTCATACGCCCTGATCGCAGCAGCGACTCCTGACGCGCATCGTCCCCCACCGCCTCCCGGAACGTCTGCAAAAGCACCACAATCGTACGCAACTGATTATGAAACCATGCGCCACCGAAAACGCGAAATGATATTTCAGCTAAAACCGTTCCGACCAATATAGATGCAAGCAGAACGAAGGCAGTCATTCTTTCGTCTTAAATCGACGAATCAGTCGTTTAAGCGGATACCAGACAACACCAACCAACAGCATCAACAAACCTGACGCTATGCCCAACACCACCGTGATCGCACCGGCACCTAGCCCCGGACCAATATAAGCAGAAGCAATCGGGGTATAGGATAAAAGCCAGGCAGCAGACAAGCAAACAACAGTATCACGAACTTGAGTTTTCATATCGTTAGCTCAACTCTGTAATTTTCACAATGTTATCTTAATATATTTCCAACTTTAAAGTCGACATTTTGTAAGCTGATTGTAAGTCAATTTAGATGGTGTACTCTCAGACAGAATCTGCTGACTTATCAAAACCACGCACTACCAGCAAATTTCTGCACCGCTCAACGATGGGACAGGATGCCACTTTGCGTCATTTCGACGAGAATCTCGCGAACACAAGTATCAATGTCTTCCACGCCTGTACGCAAAGCAAGCTCGGGTTCAAGCGGCACCTCATAGGGCGATGAAATGCCGGTAAATTCAGCAATCTGTCCGGCGCGGGCTTTTTTGTAGAGGCCTTTCACATCACGACCTTCGCAAACTTGAATTGAGCTGTCGCAAAATATTTCCATGAAATCGCCGCTTTTAACCATGCCCCGCACCCGATCACGATCCGCCCTGTAGGGTGAGATGAAAGCGGTCAGCACGATGATGCCGGCTTCCATGAAGAGTTTGGCCATTTCGCCTATGCGGCGGATGTTCTCAATTCTGTCGTCGGGTGAGAAGCCGAGATCACTGCAAAGTCCGTGGCGCACATTGTCGCCATCCAGCACGAAGGTGCGACAACCCTTTTGGTGAAGCACTTCTTCGACCGCATGCGCCAATGTCGACTTGCCTGAGCCGGACAACCCGGTAAACCAGATGATCGCACCACGATGACCGCTTTGTGCTTCGCGGCGCGCACGCGTCACCGTGGCATGATGCCAGACGATATTAGAAGAAATTAAACGGCTGTCAGGATTGCTCATAGTCATTGATTGAACTGGCACAATTGCGCGCATAAATTATTATCCGACGCAGACAACACCAAGAATTCCGGATTGTGCAGGTCGGGTTTATTGTAACTCAATTCGCATCCGTTCAAGTCGCACACCCTGCCGCCCGCAAGCTTTACCACTGCATGAGCCGCTGCGGTGTCCCATTCCATGGTCGGGCCCAGGCGCGGATAAATGTGCGCAACCCCTTCGGCTACCAGGCAGAGTTTCAGCGAACTACCCATACTGATGCACTGGTAGTCACCGAGATTTTGCAGGAGCGCTTCAGTGCGCGCGTCGCTGTGTGAACGGCTGGCAACGACCTTGACAGGTTCGCCGGACACATGAGTTTTGACGCTGATGAATTGAGAATTTTCTGTGCCGCGCCTGACAAATGCACCGACACCTCGCGCGGCAAAGTAACATACATCCAATGCCGGAGCGTACACAACGCCCAGCACGGGTTCGCCGTCTTCGATCAGGGCGATGTTGACGGTAAACTCACCGTTGCGCTTGATGAACTCTTTGGTGCCATCAAGTGGATCGACCAGCCAGAAGCGTTGCCAATCGCAGCGGTCGGCATAGGCTATCTGCGCGGATTCTTCAGAGAGCACAGGCCAGCCCAAAGACAACTCCTTCAGACCTGCGCGGATAACGCGATCCGCAGCGAGATCGGCCTGGGTCAGCGGCGAATTGTCCGGCTTGGTGGTCACCGCACTGGCCGGCTCAGCGTAAATTGCCATGATGGCCCGGCCGGCTTGCATTGCTACGGCGATGATTGGGGGAAGCAGATTTTCAAACATAAGGTAGCGGGTAGCGGGTAGCTAATTATACAAACTGGCACAAAAAACCCAACATCCAGCACTTTCTCGCAGCTTGACAGCCATCTTTTTTACGCCCAGCCTCGCTGCTCAATTTCGGCAATCATTTTACCGGCTGCATCAATTAGTTCTGGCACAAAAGAATGCCCGGTTTGCAGGGCATTGGCGAGCAAAACCGGATCTTCAACATACTCATGGATCATCTGATTCCTGAGATTACGCATAGTCATCCATTCGTCTGCCGATTTTATTAAGCCCAGGCGTTCCGCACGATCAAGGTTATCCATAACGGAAGCTATTTTTTCACCAAGAGCAGCCAAAAGTTGTGGCAACAGCTTGTCGCCAACCGTGTCTTGCAGACGACCAAATCTACCCACAAATGCTTCCACCCGCTCCGCCAGATCAGGATCAGTTTCGAGCTGCGCCACTTCCGCCAAGGTGAACAAGCTTTTAAACAATCGCGAATCCGTGATAGCCAGGTGCTGGCATTCCTTGCGCACAACCCGCGCAAGAAATTGCAAGCGCAGCACTTTCTTCGTATCCAATGTCATAGCAACTGTCCTTCCTTGAATGCGATATCGTGGATAGGCAGGCGCATAAGATTTGGTGCGCTGAGCAACACATCCACTTTGCGTCCATACATGGCGCGCGACACGCGAGCGGACAACTGCGCGGCTAGGAATGCTGGATTATCCACTGGGTCCGTCAATTCCAGCAACAGATCGACATCCCCGCCCTGTGCAGCATCATCAAGCCTGGAGCCAAAAACGCGTACTTGACACCGCTCACCGGCCACTGCGCGGGTAAGTTGGCGAATAGCCAGTCTCTGCTCAGCGGATAGGCGCATGGTATTGAAATTTCCTAAAAATTAAAACTATCGATTCTGCCCGGTGAAGTATAGCGTATCTGGGAAGTACACCGAAAGCACTGACAGAAAAGCCCCGTAAACGGGGCTGTTCCAATTTCACGCTAAGCAACCAGATGCAAAATCATTCCCACTCAATCGTGGCAGGTGGTTTTCCGGAGATGTCGTAAACCACACGGTTGATGCCGCGCACTTCATTGATGATGCGATTGGAGACGCGACCTAACAGCGCATAAGGCAACTCTGCCCAGTGCGCCGTCATGAAGTCTTGCGTCTGCACGGCGCGCAACGCCACGACCCATTCATAGGTACGTCCATCGCCCATCACGCCGACACTCTTGACCGGCAGGAACACGACAAAGGCTTGTGACGTCTTCGCATACCAGGACTTGCCGTTTTCATCCACAGTGGCATTCAACTCTTCCATGAAGATGGCATCGGCGCGACGCAGCAGGTCTGCATACTCCTTCTTCACTTCACCCAGGATACGCACACCTAACCCCGGACCCGGGAAAGGATGGCGATATACCATTTCAGGCGGCAGACCCAGCTCGACACCGAGTTCGCGCACCTCGTCCTTGAACAACTCGCGCAGCGGCTCCAGCAGTTTGAGATGCAGACTATCAGGCAGCCCACCGACGTTGTGGTGAGACTTGATGGTGTGCGCCTTCTTGTTCTTGCCGCCTGCCGATTCGATCACGTCAGGATAAATGGTGCCCTGCGCCAGCCATTTAGCCTGAGACAACTTGGCCGATTCGCGCTGAAACACTTCGACAAATTCACGGCCGATGATCTTGCGCTTTTTCTCAGGATCGGTCACGCCGGTCAGATGATGCAAGAATTCTACACTTGCATCGACATGAATCACTTTTACGCCCAGATTCTGCGCGAAGGTTTCCATTACCTGTTCGGCTTCATTCAGGCGCAACAAACCATTGTCGACAAACACACAGGTCAGCTGGGCGCCGATGGCGCGATGCAGCAAGGCCGCCGCAACCGATGAATCCACACCGCCGGACAAACCCAGAATCACTTCGTCGCTGCCTACCTGCGCGCGAATTTTTTCAACCGCCTCGCTGATGTAGTCCGGCATGTTCCAGTCATGACCACAGCCGCAGATGTCATGTACGAAACGTTCCAGCATCCGCTTGCCCTGATGAGTGTGCGTGACTTCAGGATGGAATTGCAGCGCATAAAAACGCCGCGTCTCGTCCGCCATCCCTGCAATCGGCGTGGTCGGATTGCTGGCAATTACCGAGAAACCTGCCGGCAGCGCAGTCACCTTGTCGCCGTGACTCATCCAGACGTCGACCAGTCCGTGCCCCTGTTCGTTGACCCGATCCTGAATATCGCGCAACAGCGCTGAATGACCTTGCGCACGAATCTCTGCATAACCGAATTCGCGCACCAGACCGTTCTCCACCGCACCGCCCAGTTGCGCGGCCATGGTCTGCATGCCGTAGCAAATACCCAAAACCGGCACGCCCAGTTCGAACACTGCCTGCGGTGCGCGCGGCGTATCACCTTCCGTCACCGAGTTTGGCCCGCCTGACAAAATAATGCCCGCCGGGTTATACGCGCGGATGTCGGCTTCAGACATATCCCAAGGATGCAGTTCGCAGTAGACATTCGCTTCGCGAACGCGACGTGCGATCAACTGTGAGTATTGAGAACCGAAATCGAGGATGAGGAGTTTTTTATGAGTAGTCATTAGTCGTAAGTCGCTAGTCGTTAGTCGGTGCCGAGGGACTTTTGCAGTCCCTTTAGCATTTTGCCTATCTCGTCAGCAAGCTGAAGAGCTTTGCTGGATTGTTGTTGGGATATGTAATCGAATCGTTGTGCCAGGAGAATTTGCGTCTCCAGTTCGGCCAAAGAGCCAAGTGCATTTCCAAGAAAGTGGCGAAATTCATTAGGTGAATTGCGCCCCTGCCCTTCCGCGATGTTGGACGGGATCGACACCGCTGAACGTTGCAACTGACTCGTTAGCCCATAGACCTCATGTTTCGGAAAACTACGGCCAAGACGATACGCCTCCTCAGCCAACAGCATGGCTGATTGCCAAACTTTCAGGTCTCGATATCCCGGCATGGCATAACCCCGGTTTCCAGCAGAAAGTCGTTAGTTGCTAGTTAGCGTAGCAGCTTGCGATTTTTAACTATCGACGAGCGACTAACGTCTAGCAACTGTTTTTCAGTCTATATGGTAATTCGGCGCTTCCTTGGTGATCTGCACGTCGTGCACATGCGACTCGCGAATGCCGGATGAGCTGATTTCAACGAATTCGGCCTTGGTATGCATGATCGCAATGTCAGCGCAGCCCAGATAGCCCATACTGGCGCGCAAGCCGCCCATCAACTGGTGAATCACGGCCAGCACACTGCCCTTGTAGGGTACGCGACCTTCAACACCTTCCGGCACCAGCTTATCCTGATTGCTCTCGCCCTCCTGGAAGTAACGGTCGCTGGAGCCTTGCTGCATTGCGCCCAGACTGCCCATGCCGCGATACGACTTGTATGAACGGCCCTGGAACAATTCGATTTCGCCCGGCGCCTCTTCGGTACCTGCAAACAGTCCGCCCAACATCACGGTATTTGCACCGGCGGCGATAGCCTTGGCGATGTCACCGGAGAAGCGAATCCCGCCATCGGCGATCAATGGCACGCCCGTCCCTTGCAGGGCTTTCGCCACATTCTGAATCGCGGCGATTTGCGGCACGCCGACACCCGCGACGATGCGCGTGGTGCAGATCGAACCCGGGCCGATACCCACTTTCACGGCATCCGCGCCGTGATCCATCAGGGCCAGCGCCGCCGAACCTGTGGCAATGTTGCCACCGATCACTTCGACATGAGGGAAATTAGTCTTCACCCACTTGACGCGATCCAGTACACCTTGCGAATGACCGTGCGCGGTATCGACCACGATCACATCCACGCCGGCCTCGGCCAGCAGCGTTACGCGCTCTTCAGTACCCTCGCCCACGCCGACAGCAGCACCGGCACGCAAACTGCCACGACTATCTTTGTTGGCATGTGGATGTTCACTGGATTTGAGAATGTCTTTCACCGTCATCAGACCGCACAATTCAAACGCATCGTTGACCACCAGCACACGCTCGATGCGATGTTGATGCATCAGGTTGCGCGCGTCTTCCAGACTGGTATTTTCCCTGACGGTAATCAGACGCTCACGCGGGGTCATGATATTTTGAATCGGCTGATCCAGATTATTTTCAAAGCGCAGATCGCGGTTAGTGACGATACCGACCAGTTGCTTGCCCTGCACCACGGGAAGGCCGGAAATCTTGTATTGGCGGGTCAGATTCAACACATGGCGCACCGACATATCCGGCGTAATGGTGATCGGATCCTTGACCACGCCGCTCTCGAAACGCTTGACCTTGGCGACTTTAGCCGCCTGCTCACGTGCCGTCATGTTTTTATGGATGATGCCGATGCCGCCCTCCTGCGCCAGCGCAATCGCCAGGCGCGCGCCGGTGACGGTATCCATCGCGGCGGAGAGCAGCGGAATATTCAGGCTGATATTGCGTGTCAGTTGCGTACGCAGACTGACATCGCGCGGCATGACGTTGGAGTAAGCAGGAACGAGCAAAACGTCGTCAAAGGTTAGTGCTTTTTGAATGATGCGCATGGGAAACAGGCCTCGGCAAAACGCGCATTATACGCATCCCGGGCGACGGGGTAAATGAGCCGGTCGCACGCGGGCAAAATTAAATGGATATTTCCAGGGTTTTACAGTGCAGATTCGTTGACTTCACCGGTACGAATGCGGATAACCTGCTCAACGCTTGTGACGAAAATTTTTCCGTCACCGATCTTGCCGGTGTGCGCCGCCTTGATGATCGCTTCGACGGCCGTATCCAGCATTTCGCTCGACACAACGACTTCAACCTTGATTTTAGGCAGAAAATCCACCACGTATTCCGCACCGCGATACAACTCTGTGTGCCCTTTCTGACGACCAAACCCCTTAACCTCTGTGACCGTCAGGCCGCTGATATTCAATTCGGATAGCGCCTCGCGCACCTCGTCCAATTTGAATGGCTTGATTATGGCTTCGATTTTTTTCATGAAGAACTCCTTAGTGGTTTGGATATTACCCGGGGACACCAGGCAAACCGTTAATCTCATTCAGATGCCGCACATTGTATCAAGACAGGCCATGTATGCATCAGATAATTAAAAGCCTGCTCAAGCTATTCCAATGACACATAGCAAACTTTTACGACTTCGATTTCGGCGACGCCAACCGGAGTCATCAATCTTGCCACATCACCTTCATGCAACTTGAGCAAAGCGCGCGCCAGCGGAGACACCCAGCTGATATGGTTGCGCGACAGATCTGCCTCATCCACACCCACGATGGCATAGGTCGCATAACTTCCGTCGTCATTGCTAACGGTAACGGTTGCACCAAAGAAAACCTGATCGCACGTGCCACGTCGCGCCGGATCAACCACCTCAGCCTGCTCAAGACGTTTATGCAAGAAGCGCACACGCCGATCTATTTCGCGCAACCGTCTTTTACCATAGATATAATCGCCATTCTCGGAACGATCGCCATTCGACGCCGCCCAGGTAATGGTGTTGACCAGTACAGGGCGCTCGACCTTCCAGAGCTGCTCCAGCTCGGCCTGCAGCTTTTGATGCCCGCCGGGTGTGATGTAATTCTTGACACCCAACGGCAACGGCGCCAATGTCGGCAACTCATCATCATCGCCATCGTCTTGCGTCTGATTCAAATATGATTTATTAATTTTCAGCTCCTGCAAGCGACATACTACAAGCCGCGCATTCTATAGCAAAGCGTTCAGCGGGCGTGTTACCCGACAATTCCCGCACTGCCGCCTCTACCCTAAAACCGAATCCAGCAACGCACATTTTTTACAAAAATATGGAGTTCATACATATTGACAAATCCGGATTATCAACAAAGCCAGCAAACACAATGGCTTGCGCCACACGACGCATAACACAGCCTGCGCACTTATTACAACATATTGATTATTAACAATTTTTTTTAATATCAAAAAACAGGCAGCGCAACTAAAACCCTTACGGCTCACCGCTTTATAGGCATAACCCCCACTCTTATCCACAGAGTTATCCACAGATATTGTGGGTAACCAAAAATTCTCTTTTACAACTAGGGATTAGCTCATTGTTGTTAAGAAAAATCTGGGAGAAAGCCCTTTCGGAAGTTTCCACAAAGCGGTCGATCAAAATGGAGCACGCTGTTTTTTCAGTTTCAACAAGCCGTCATTGCGCAGCGTCTGTGGCGTTCCGGAAGGTCAGAGGAGAATCTCACAGCGTAGCCCGATCACGGTGGCGTTTTTGATCCCGGGTGCCAGGCCCGGGTTGAAAATGCGCTGGATATTCGGCTGTATAACCAGCCAGGGATTGAGCTGGACACGGTAGGTGACTTCTACTGCGGTTTCGTTGCAGGGGATATTGATGCCGACGGCTTGCTGGGCGAGACGGTATTTCTCGCCGGCGCCAGATCTTGTGGCGGCGAATCCTGCGTAATCGTCCACCCGGCCGGTTATCAGCCCCCGCACACGCAGCCCGATGCTGGCGGAGTAGTCGAAGATATTGACGTTTTTTTCCGCCTGGCCGTAGCGAAAAAATGCGGTCACATCGCGCTCCATGTCATCCGCACGGTACAGGCTGTTTTCCATCAGCAGATAGATGCCCATATTTTTGCGTTGCAAGGGATTCCCGGCGGGATCATTGTCGAACAGGTCGTCAAAACGCTTGCTGTAGGACCAGTAACCGATAGCGTACTTGCCGATGGGCTCGTAGCGCTGCTCCAGTTTTTCCGCCTGACTCAGGATCACCCCTCTCCCCGGCTCGATGTTCGGATCGGTCATGTGATGTGCTTCGCCGGGGCTGTAGGCGATTTCTGCCACGAGCAACGAGCCGTCTCCATGAAATGGATTAATGCGGGTCCAATGAGGTTTACGACCGCCCCCCGGGTTGCCATCGAGCACTGCCGCTTGTGCGTAGAAAATCGGCGAGGGCTGATACTTTACCCGTACGCCCAGTGCGGAAAACGGGTAAACAGAAGGTCCGTTTTGCCCGGTTTGCGCCAGCTCCGCCGCCATACCGAAAGAGGGATGGAGGAAAATCCCGGAAGAATCCGTGACGTAAAACTCCGTGTCTACCGGATAGACACCCGCCAGAACGGACAGGGTGGAACTGAATAAATTCTTGTTGAACCAGGCCTGATACAGCTTGGGATTGTTTTCATTTACCTCGCCGTTGTCCACCCCCATCAGGCTGCCCACGTAAGCGGCGTTCATCTTGCCACCGCTGTTGAGCACCACGTGGATGAAGGCCGTGCTGTCGGGAATGCCCCACAGCTTGCCTGTATCCAGCCCGACTTTCAGTTCCATGCCCTGCATGTAATCACGCCCCTGCTTGATTCCCCCTGACGGGTTGGTCATCAGCGTGCCCTTGAACAGCAGTTCGGTGTTGATACCCTTTTCGCTCCAGGCGCTGCGGGTGCCGTTCCAATCCCCGCTGAAAGTTTCCGCCGCCCAGTCATCGGCACCTTGCGCTATGCAGGGCAGAACCATCATCAGCAGCACACCGATAGCAGGAAAAAACCGGCATTTCTTTTCCGGCATATACTTCCTTCCCCCTGAAGGCAGCGGATTGACTGTCAATATATGAACCTGAAAAAACGGCTGCACCCGAAACGACAGTAGTTTTATCATCAATAGCGACTCAGTGAGCGTCTTTTGCTCACCTAGTCCGATATTGAGTTGCTTCATCAGAAACGGTCAAAGTCCTACGCTGTTTTGCAGCGACGCTTCATATGGCTCAGCATGCTGATCACTTTGGTCGAAATCACCGCATACTCGCCGGCGAGCATCTTTTCGGCTTCGCCCGCCTGGCCCTGCTGCACGCTACGGATGATACGGGCGGCGCAACGATGGAAGCTGGCATGATCCTGGCGAAGCTGCCGAAAGTCGTCGTCAGTAGAAAAACGTTGGCCCTCTTCGTAGATCCACTTTCCCAGCGCGCAGGCATTATCTTTCTCGGCTGCAGCGGGATCGGGGCACTTGTCGTGGTTGGTGGTACACGTGCGCAGTTTCGTTTTCCACTGGCTATGAGCCTCGACGGCTGCGGTGAACATCTGCGGATCAGCGTCGAGCGGCACCACGCCTGCCGTTTTGTCAGCAGGTTTTTTGGCAGCTGTCCTGGTCAAAACCGGCGCCGGGCTGCGACTCGGGCTGCGGCGCACTGCGGCAATGACCTGAGCGCCTGCATCGTCCATTTTGAAGAACGTCATGACACTTTGCAGTTGCTCGGTCTGGCTGCTCATTTCCTCCGCCGTTGCCGCCAGTTCCTCCGAGGCGGAAGCATTCTGCTGTGTGGTCTGGTTGAGTTGTCCCATCGCGCCGTTGATCTGCGCGACGCCAGTGGATTGCTCCGACGAGGCGGAGGCGATCTCCTGCACCAGATCGGAAGTCTTGTTGATGGAGGGGACTATATCATCGAGCAACTTGCCGGCCTTCTCCGCCAGGCTCACGCTGCTGCTGGCGAGTTCGCCGATTTCCCGTGCGGCCACCTGGCTGCGTTCGGCCAGCTTGCGCACTTCAGCCGCCACCACCGCAAAGCCTTTGCCGTGTTCTCCGGCGCGTGCCGCTTCAATCGCGGCATTCAGCGCCAGCAGGTTGGTCTGGTAGGCGATATCGTCCACGATGCCGATCTTTCCGGCGATCTTCTTCATCGCCTCGACCGTGCTGCCCACGGCCTGCCCGCCTTCGGTCGCCTCCCTGGCAGCCTTGCTGGCCATACTGTCGGTGACTTTGGCATTCTCGGTATTCTGGTTGATCGAGGCGGTCATCTGTTCGATGGAGGCGGTGGTCTCTTCCACGCTGGCTGCCTGCTCAGAAGATGATTGCGACAACGATTGCGCGGTGGCGCTGATTTCTTCCGAGGCGCTGGCAAGCGAATCCGCGTTTGAGCGCACGGCGGTGATGATTTCGGTAAGCTTTTCGACCATGCCGCGAATGGCAGCCAGCAAACTTGTGGTGTCGTCCGGTTTGGTTTCAATCCGAACCGTGAAGTCTCCGGATGCGATCTTGCCGACAAGCTGCGACACATACATCGGTTCGCCGCCCAGTTGCTGAAGGATGCTGCGTATCATCAGAATACCCATGGTAAAGGCGAGTAATACACCCAGAACTATGGATGCCACGCCAACCGTGCGTGTTGCGGAATATTCCTGCACCGCCTTGCCGTACTCCTCCTTACCTACATCGATTTGCAACTGGAGCAGCTTATGGATCGTTTCTGTATTCGACGTGAAAGCCGGGCCTGTTTCCTTCACAACGGTGGAATTGGCTTGCAGATAATCGCCTGCCTTGATGAATTCCAGTGCTTTGTTCCGCGCAGCCTGGTAAACCTTGCGTTTCGCCAGAAATTCATCGGTCAGTATTTTCTCCTCCGGCGTATGGAAGGTGGTCATGTAACCCTCCCAGTTTTTGTTGTTATTCCGGGTATTTACCGCCATCTTGTCGGTGTGAAATGAAAGGGGATGATCGTGCAGCTTGCTCTCGGGCAGGCGCGGGTCGTGCATCAGCATCAGATGAACCTGGCGCTGGTTTTCTGCCTGGAGCAGATTGATTTCCGCCAATTGGCCGGCAGCAATCATCCGGTCCTCATAAATGGTGCGCAATCTTTCGTTGGAAGAATTCATCCCGCGCAGACCCAGCAAACCGATGACGATGAGCAGAGCAGACAGCAAACCGATGATGGAAATCAACTTTGTTTTAATCGTCATATTGCTGAACATACCAACCTCCCGGGTAAAGAAATGCCTAACGGGCATGGCAAAAAGCCACCCCTGATAATGCAAAGATTCTCGCAGGGATGATGCCCGACGGGCATCAACTCGCAAAGTCGCCATGCCCGTTTCCCTATTGCGAGTTATTGTCCACTGGACAATATACCTGCTAACATCTTTTCAACTTTCCCCCGCACGCAGGAGAAAGGGCAAACGAATCGCTACGCGTGTTTCACGTTAAAGACTTACTCCAGCAGCAAGATTCTGCGAGCTGAATAGCTTGCCTGTCAGGCAGCCGCCTCAGCCTGAGCCGCTGGCATCGCGCCAGCTGCCTGGCCCAGCATTGACAACTCATCCACTGACAGCACCCTGTCGGCATCCAGAATAATGACGAACTTGCCTGCCACCTTGCCCATGCCATGAATGAAGTCCACGCGTATTTTGGCGCCAAAAGCCGGCGGCGGTTCTATCTCGCTGCGCGGAATTTCCAGCACTTCGGAAACGCTGTCCACCATCACGCCGATGTCCTGCTTCGATTCATCACTGCCCGCCACTTCGATGATGACGATGCAGGTACGGCGCGAAACTTCTGTCTTGCCACGTCCGAAGCGCGCCGACAAATCCACGACCGGCACCACGCTGCCACGCAGGTTGATGACGCCCCGGATGAAGCCGGGCATCATCGGCACGATGGTCAGGTTGCCGTATTCGATGATTTCCTTGATATTGAGGATGGCGATGGCAAACATTTCGCCGCTCAACAGAAAGGTGAGATATTGGTGATCTTCAGCGGCATTCGCAGCTTGTGCGATGACCGGCAAATTATTAGCTGTGCTCATGATGAACTCCTAGAAACGTTCAAAGTCCTGTTCATTGGGCGCGCCGCTGGCGGGCTTGGCGGCAGGTTTTTTGGCGGACATTTTGGATAGCTTAGGCGCCGGACTGCGACCAGGACCTGCACTGTGGCGCACTGCGGGAATACCCTGAGCGCCTGTGTTGTCCAGTTTGAAGAATGTCATGACATTTTGCAGTTGCTCGGTCTGGCTGCTCATTTCCTCCGCCGTTGCCGCCAACTCCTCCGAAGCGGAAGCATTCTGCTGCGTGGTCTGGTTGAGCTGTCCCATTGCGCTGTTGATCTGCGCGACGCCAGTGGATTGCTCCGATGAGGCAGAGGCGATCTCCTGCACCAGCTCTGAGGTCTTGTTGATACTGGGTACGATCTCATCGAGCAACTTGCCGGCCTTTTCCGCCAGGCTTACGCTGCTGCTGGCGAGTTCGCCGATTTCCTGTGCGGCCACTTGGCTGCGTTCGGCCAGCTTGCGCACTTCAGCCGCCACCACCGCGAAGCCTTTACCGTGTTCTCCGGCGCGGGCCGCTTCAATCGCGGCATTCAGCGCCAGCAGGTTGGTCTGGTAGGCGATATCGTCCACGATACCGATCTTGCCTGCGATCTTTTTCATCGCATCAACCGTGCCGCCCACGGCCTGCCCGCCTTCGGTCGCTTCCTTCGCGGCTTTGCCGGCCATGCTGTCGGTGACTTTGGCGTTCTCGGTGTTCTGCGTGATCGATGCAGTCATCTGCTCGATGGAGGCGGTGGTCTCTTCCACGCTGGCGGCCTGTTCACTTGATGATTGCGACAGCGATTGCGCGGTTGCACTGATTTCTTCCGAGGCGCTGGCAAGCGAATCCGCGTTTGAGCGCACGGCGGTGATGATTTCTGTCAGCTTGGCGACCATGTTTTGCATGGCCATCAGCAACTGGCCGGTTTCATCCCTGGAATTCGCTTCGATCCTGACGTTCAGGTTGCCCTCGGCCAGGTTATTAGCCACATCCACGGCTTCGGCAAGCGGGCGAGTAATGCTGCGTGTCAGCCAGAAGGCGAGAACCATGGTGAACAGAATGGCGATTGAGGACAGCACAAACATCGTGTTGCGGGCGCTGACGTAGGTTTCTTCAGCCTCCTTTGCCTTATTCTTCATTTGCTCTTCCTGATGGTTGATCAGGGCGGTGACGGCGCTCATGTAGTTGTGTTGCATGGGGCGTATGTCTTCAAGCAGGTATTGGGTGGCAGCATCACGCTTGGCTTCGGCGCTATTGTCGCCCGAGGTTTTTGCCTTTAAATAACTCGCCGACAGTTCCAGAAATTTGTCTTGCCCCGCTACAAAAACGCTACGTGCGTCGGTTACGCCCTTTACCAATGCTTTACCCGTGTCGCTCCTGGCGGTTTGCTCCAGCTTGTCGAGGTTCTCAATTATGGTCTTGCGTTGCGCCTGGATCGTGTCGAGTTGACCCTGGATGGTTTTTTCATCTTTCGCGAGCAGCACCGTGCGCATGGCGCGGGCGATGGCGTTGATGCCTTCGTTAATGTTGTTGGCTTGCATGACTTTGGGGAAAGCATCATTGGTCACTATGTTCACGCTTTCGTCGATAGCAGACATACCCCTGATGCCGATCCCGGACAAGATGACCAGCACCAGCAGCACAAGGGCAAAGCCTGCCCCGAGTTTTACGCCTATTTTCAGGTTCTTGAACATTTCATTCTCCTTAAATAAAACAAATAGTCAGATTTGCACTATGCTGCCTGCATTCGATTCTGATGCACGGCGGCCAGCGCCACCAGCGATTGCACATCCAGAATCAGCGCCACATCTCCTGAGCCCAGAATAGTGGAACCGCCGATACCCTTGATATGCTTGAAGATGCTGCCCAACGGTTTGATTACGGTCTGGAATTCGCCCATCAGCTCGTCCACCACCAGGCCGATCTTCTGTCCGGCATATTGCACCACCACGATGTTCTCGCGGCGACCGCCAGGTTCCGCGACCTCGAACTGCTCGCGCATTCGCACAAACGGCAATACTTCGCCGCGCAGGTTGATGTACTGGCGGCTGAGTGTTTCGGCTCTATCCTTTTCGGAGAGTTCGATGCATTCCACCACCGTGCCCAGCGGAATAACGTAGGAGGCACGGCCCACCCCGACCAGGAAGCCGTCGATGATCGCCAGCGTCAGCGGCAGACGGATGCGGAAGGTTGAACCCACGCCTTCATGGCTTTCCACTTCGACGCTTCCCCTGAGGGCTGTAATATTGCGCTTCACCACATCAAGACCTACGCCGCGACCGGAGATGTTGGTGACCTTGTCTGCGGTGGAGAATCCCGGCTCGAAAATCAACCCGTATATCTCACTGTCGGAAAGCGTCTGGTTAGGGCCGATCAATTCGCGTTCATGAGCCTTGCTGAGGATTTTTTCCCGGTTCATCCCGGCGCCGTCGTCGATGATCTCGATGACGATACTGCCGGATTCATGGTAGGCGTTGAGTCTCAACGTGCCGCGCGCCGGCTTGCCTTTTGCTGTTCGCACTTCAGGCAACTCGATGCCATGATCGAGCGCATTGCGCACCAGGTGCATCAGCGGATCGCCCAGCTTTTCCACCACGGATTTATCCAGTTCGGCTTCACTGCCGCTGATAACCAGCTCGATGTCCTTGCCCAATTCGCGGCTGGTGTCGTGCACCACGCGCTGGAAGCGTGTGAAGCTATCGCCGATTTGCACCATGCGCAGTTGCAATGTGCTGTCGCGGATTTGTTCCACCAGCATCGAGATGACGGAGGTTGATTCCACCAGCGCGGTCTCGCCGCTTTTGCGGGCCAGCATATTGGCGCCGGCGCTGGCGATGACCATCTCCCCCACCAGGTCGATGAGCTGATCCAGTTTCGCTGCCTGTACGCGGATCAGCTGGGACTCAATGGTTTTCTTCTCATTGATGCGGCCTTGCTTGACGGCGGCAGCCTCCACCACTTCCGCGGTGACCGCGCCCTGATTGACCAGTACGTCGCCGATCTTGGGCTGAGAAGACGGATCGCCTTGCCGGTCGGATTGCGTGTTCAACGCCAAATCCAGTTCATTCCGGGTTAATGCACCTGACTTGATCAGAATCTCGCCCAGGCGCATGGTGTCTTCGGGCAGCGCCTCAATGGAACTGATAAAATCGGCCAGCTTGCTGTGCGGCGGCCAGATTTGCACCACGCAATCATCACGCACAAAGTCGAACACGCTTTCAATACGGGATTTGTCCGCTTCGGATTGGTAGGAAATCTCGAAACCCAGATAGCAGGATTCAGCATCCATATCAATGGCATCAGGGATTGCGTCGGGCAGCGTGGTCAGGTGGACGATCTTGCCCAGTTCCATCAGGTAGCGCATGAAAGACGCGGGGTCCATGCCCTTGCGCAATACGTCGGGACCGAAACGCAGTGAGATGTGCCAGTTATCCGACTCCATCTCGCCGCCGACACTAATGTGCACGTTCTCCCCGCTCAGTGCGACTTCATGGCTTGTAACGGACGGTATGCGTAGATAGTGTTGCAGCTTGTCGCGCAATGACAGACTGACCTTGTTGATGTCATCGTCCGGCTCGCTCTCGCTTTCGACACAGCCTATCAGCGTGCCCAACTGGTCGGAACAGGCGAGCAGCACTTCGATCAGTTCGCGGTCAGAGGTGACCGTACCTGTGCGCATCTCATCCAGCAGGTTTTCCAGCACATGCGTAAATTCGACGATGAACTTGCAATCGATGACGCCGGCACCGCCCTTGATGGTGTGTGCAGCGCGAAAGATTGCGTTGATGGTATCCGGATCGGCGCCGCCGCCTTCCATCTGCAACAGTTTGTCTTCCATCATCTGCAGCAGTTCGCGGCTTTCGACTACAAAGGCTTGTTGAATTGCGTCCATGTCTCCCCCGGCTCTTCGTTCTTAACTTATTCGTTCGAAACTACTCAGGCACAATACAGAAAAACATATATTATTTTAATTCATATCGTTACAAATACAAACCCGCTTTGTGCTCAGATTTTCCCTCGCTGACAGCTGTGTGTTCACTGGCCATGATGACCATCGGGTCGCCGAAATAACTCGCCATGTTGTACAAGTCGAGCAGTTCAGTTACAGCTTTGCTGTGCGCACTCAGCCGCACGGTCTTGTTGGCCTTGATGGCTTCACGCTTGGTCAGCAACAGAATCTGCAAGCCTGCCGTATCCATCTCACTGACTTGCGACAGGTCAATATCCAGCTCATCGCAATCGGCCAGTGCATCCAGCAGCATTTGTTTCTGCGCCGCTGCGTTATAGATGGTCATATCTTCGCTGATCGATGTTTTATGCTGGCTTTTCATTACCGCCTCCCATGCGTCGGGGTTATGCCACTATGGAGTTCAACGAATGCGCTTGTCACCACGACAGGCGCAGATGGCAACCATTCAACAGATGTCGACTATCGCACACCAGGCGGGCAAGAGCTATCAGATTATCCCTATTTTCAACAGGGAATAGCTGTGTATTGTTGTAAGAATTTTCTTATCTGCAAAAATCAAACAGCGATCAATCAGCTAACCCGTGTTGTACGGCATAAACATCTGAAGTCAGCCACACTGTTTGCAACCTTTTGGAATTAAAGGCCTGCCGCTGGTTGTCTGTGACATGAGCGTTGAAATTTTAGTAAAAAAAAGGGCAACCTTTGAAAAGTTGCCCAAAATACGGGAGGAGAGTTTTAGATACCGGTTTAAAAATGGTCTCTAAAGCACAGTCAGCGCCATGCCTTGCAAATTCTACCCAACTAATCATGCCAGGAACATTAGAAAATTCTTATTTTATATAAGAAAAATGCTTTGTTGAGCAAGAATTCAATTTCTATGCAGTAACCGATTAATTACATGAGTAAATTCAGCGACGCACGATATATAAAAAAGTACCGCAAACATATTGACAATCCAAAATTACTCACAAAGTCAGGAGCCGCGCCACGTTGCGCCACACGACACTTAACAAAACTTTCATACTTATAGTAACCTGTTGTTTTTTAAGATGTATTTTTAATATCAAAAAACAGGCAGCATAAGAAAAACCCTTATGGGTCACCGCGTTAAAGGCACAATCACCCGCCTTATCCACAGAGTTATCCACAGATATTGTGGGTAATCAAAAATTCCCTTTTGCGACCGGGGATTAGCTCACTGTTACTAAGAAAAATCCTGAAAGCATGCTGAAGAAAAACTCGAAATACCGGCCTTCTGTAACTTACGCCTGCCACACCCCGAAACCCGCACTACGCAAATCAATCCCTATCTCGATTTCCCTGTCGCACGCATCAACATAGGACATAGGGTTAAATCCTTCGTAGAGGTCAGGCAACAAGCGCAGCCCATATTGCTTAACGTACCTGTTGGATTGAATTCCCGCCTTGTGTTTATCGAACCGCACGTCAGGATCAAGTCCCGTCATGCCGACATACACACAGGGCTTGCCTGTGATGTAGCCGGGGTTGCACTTTTTGAACTTGCCCTCGTACAACACGTCTTTGGACAGTTCGATTACGTAGACGTTGTGGTGGTTGCGGCGTGCCATAGTTAGGAGCGGAATTAACAGAACTGCGCAATGCAGGATATGCGATCGATATGAACAAGGTAATGCAAACCCGGCCACGCCACCATCAGTTAATCGGGACGAACCGCTGCACGGTCTTACCTTCGTGTTGCACAAGCTCAAAAAATACGTCGCGGGGTCGAGTCCAGACAGGGCCATCCTCGGATTTGTAAACGATCATGATGACACCGGGATCGGCCTCAAGCCTTGCCTCGCAAACGATCTCGTAGATACCACCCTTGTAGTGCCGATACTTCATTCTGCCCTCACCCTCAAAACTGTCGCAGCAATCTCTCCAGCGAGCGTATAACAAGCCCTGTTAAGGCTTGACAGCAATCGTCCGCAGGTTTCGTTCAATTTTAATGACAATCGACAGAAATACGACCAGCAAGAAAAATCCGAAGAGACCGGCTGCAACATATAACCGCATCATCGCTGTTGCTTTTTCATGTTGAATTTCAGTTGCAAGTTCTTCCTGCTTTTCCTTGGCTAGCGCTATTTTTTTATTAAACAACTCGGTGTAACTGTTAATTACCGAGCCCACCATGTTTATCGGTTTGTCATTCACCAGCGGAATCATCTGTTCCAACCCTGTAGCTTCACCACTTTGTTCCGGAGAGGGCGCAACTGCGACCATCGGACTCCCTGCAATTGCTGTCACCCTGAGTGATTTAAAGCTTGAATCCATAACACTAGTCAGCCCGGACAAATACTGCGCACGGACCTCATCGGAATCATATTTGTTTAATTTTGTATCCAGATACTCGAAGAACCCATTTTTATTCAGCGTCTGAACATTGCCACTGAACTTGCCTATAAAAGTAGCTGCCATCGTGTAGATTTTTTCGTATGCAGCTTGTTGAGTCGCATTTGCAGCTTTCACACCAGCCTTATTGGATGCTGACGGCTCATTAGCCTGAGCCACCGTCTTTTCTTCCGGCGCAACCAGCGCCATCACATCCTTTAGATCCACTGATACAGTTTCAATTTTTGGCTCAGCGGTTGGCAAGACACCTTTAATTGACCACCCGCCAAGTGCAATCGCAGCAATCAACAAAAGACTGGATGCTGCAATAACAACAACACGAAGAATTCCAAGGTATGAATTTTCTAATTTTTGAATAATTGACATGGCTTTTTTAAAAGAACCTGTTTTTATGAATGAAGGGCGTTGCATGCCCGAAAATTGCGAATGAAAACAGCATCACAGTGGTAAGGATTTGATGGATTATTCACGGTAGTTGTGGGAAAGTTCGACGTCAGTCAGCTTATCGGACTGGCCGATATTCTGACGCCGAGACTCTCACAATGCCGGCGACCTATTCGGCAAGCACGCTGATGCGTACATCGCCCAACGACACCACAGAGCCTGCGCGTATCTTGGCAGTCTTGCGCAACTCAATCTGACCATTGACGGAAACAACGCCCTCTGCCACCAACGCTTTTCCAGCGCCGCCGCTGTCGCATAAGCCGACCATCTTGAGTAGTTGGTTAAGTTCTACATACTCGCCGTTCAACTGAAACTGAAGTTCTTGCATAGAGGGAGTCCTGTTGGGTTTCGTAAATTACAAAGTTAAACTGCCACGTCAAAGCAGTGCCGCCTGGCCTGTACCGATCCGAAAATTCTATACCGACGCTGTACCAATCCAAACTCCGGGCGAGAAAAAAGCCTTGCATTGCTGCAAGGCTTTATCTGTCTGGCTCCCCGACCTGGATTCGAACCAGGGACCTGCGGATTAACAGTCCGTCGCTCTACCGGCTGAGCTATCAGGGAATGAAGAGGTGCGCATTATATAGATCCTGCCGATTCGGTCAACACTTAATTTACATTTTATTAAAAAACAACTTTTCCACATGACTTCGAATCGGCGATATTGCCTGTTGTCGAACCAGCCAACAGCCCGCTCCGTGCAGCGCGACGTATATAGCTTATTGAAAATTATAGGCATTTATTTCATCACTCGCCATACGCTGACGTATCGTCCGTTCTGCGGCATAATATGCGCTTCGAATCTTAAAAGTTCACGCAATGAAAATCACAGTGATTGGTTCCGGCTATGTCGGTTTGGTGTCGGGCGCATGCCTGGCAGATTTGGGCAATGACGTGCTGTGTCTGGATGTCGATCCGCGCAAGATCGAGATTCTTAACAACGGCGGCGTACCGATCTACGAACCCGGTCTGGACGATGTCATCAAACGCAATATCGAAGCCGGTCGCCTGCGCTTCACCACCGATGTCGCGGCAAGTGTCGCGCACGGTCTGGTGCAGATGATCGCGGTAGGCACGCCATCCGATGAAGACGGCTCGGCCGATCTGCAATATGTGATCGCCGCCGCCCGCAGCATTGCCCGCCACATGACCGAATACAAAGTCATCGTCGACAAATCGACCGTACCCGTCGGCACGGCTGACAAAGTCAAACAGGCCATGCAGGAAGTGCTGGACAAGCGCGACTTCGATCCTCAGTCCTCTCTCCCAAACCCTGCTTTTTCCATGGTGTCAAATCCTGAGTTTCTCAAGGAAGGCGCTGCGATAGACGACTTTAACCGTCCGGACCGTATCGTTATCGGCGCCGAGGACGAAACCGCCATCAAGATCATGAAGGAGATGTACGCGCCCTTCCAGCGCAATCACGAACGACTGATGGTCATGGACATCCGCTCCGCCGAACTGACCAAGTATGCGGCCAACGCGATGCTGGCCACGCGCATCTCGTACATGAACGAACTGGCGAATCTGGCAGAACGGGTTGGCGCCGACATCGAGCATGTGCGCAAGGGCATCGGCTCCGACCAGCGCATCGGTTACAGCTTCCTGTACGCGGGTTGCGGCTACGGCGGATCCTGCTTCCCCAAGGACGTGCGCGCCTTGCAACGCACCAGCGCAGAATATGGCTTGCCATCGAAAGTGCTGGAAGCGGTTGAACAAGTAAACAACGACCAGAAATCGGTCATGCTGCGCAAGGTCACCAAACGCTTTGGCAATGATCTGAAAGGTAAACACTTCGCCCTGTGGGGACTGGCGTTCAAGCCCGGCACGGATGACATGCGCGAGGCTTCCAGCCGCGTGCTGATGGAAGGTCTATGGGCGCTGGGCGCGACCGTTACCGCGTTCGATCCTGCGGCCATGAAAGAAACGCAGCATATTTACGGTGAGCGTGCCGATTTGCGTTATGCCGAAAATACCAAGGATGCGTTGCATGATGCCGATGCACTGATCATTGTCACGGAATGGAAAGCTTTCAAGAGCCCGGATTTTGGCATCATCAAGGCGCGACTGAAACAGCCGATTATTTTCGACGGGCGCAATCTGTTCGAACCAGCCGATCTGAAAGCACTGGGATTTGAGTATTTCGGTATCGGACGGGAAAGCTAGGAAAACTTGCCGGGTGAGCCATCACCCGGTCATTTTCCACCCCGAGGCTGCCTGATGCGCGGCATTACGGGACGTAAAATTCAAATCCAGCCACGCTGACAACCGCTCAGTGAACCACGCTCAGGTCACATACCAGACCGGCTTCCGTTGTGACCATGATCATCGCCTCTTCCTCACTAATTCGCAGCAATTCGCCTAATTCTTTATAGTCATCCGGCAAAGCGGCGTCATCCCAACCATTGGCAGAATGACGCGCCAGATTGATCGCCAGCGTCACAATGCGCACGCGAGCATGATCAGCACTGAGCTCATCTGTCAGGGTGTGCAATAATTCCGGCAACGCCCATTGTGTGACCAATGCTTTTTGCAGTGCGGCCAGTGTAAAGCCCAACACTTCCTCCTGAACAGCATGACTGCGCAAGGCCTTGTCCTGATGCTGAATGTCGTGGATCTTCAACATGGCGTCCGGCGCAAAACACCACATGAGTATCTCGGCAATGTTATGCAGCAAGGCGGTCATGCGCACTTCTTCGAAATGCAGGTCGTGCAAATACACCGCCCAGTCATAGGCATACCCGGAAGCTCGATGCGAACGATGTATCACGCGCAAAACGGGAGGCAGTGCCACGACATGGCTCCTGAGCAGGTCTTCGATCAACGGTTGCGGCGCAACATTGTTGAAAAAAGCTTCGACGCCGAGCATCAGTAACGCTTGATCGACCTGAACGACATCTGTCGTTTGCGCCTTGTGCTTGTGGCCCTGCAAGTAGCGCAACAACTTGACCGTCATGATGGGATCACGCTTGATTGCATGGGCGACGGACTGCGCGGACAATTTTTTATCGTCTTCTCGCAGCGCCGCCAAATCACGCGCGGTATGCTTCAGAACGGGCAACTCACTCTGACTGAGCCTGTCCACCCACTCATTCAACGCCTTGTCATCTTGCATCGTTTCCCCTTCACTTTCACATCATTATCGGCATGCCGCACTAAATCATTAAGGAAATGCAGGGGTATAACGTGAAACGAATATCAGACTTTTTCGCCCTGCACCGCCAACCTGCCGGTGCGCCCCTCGATTTCACGCATCAAAATTTCGTGGCGCGGCAATGATATGGCATCCAGCCCTTGCAAATATTGCTGCATGGATACCAGCTCATAACCTTGCGCCTGCCAACCTTGCAACAACTGCTCGAATATCGGCATCCATTTGCCGCCTTCCAGCTCGGCGTGCAGGGTGTAAACATGCCCCGTCGACGGGGCATCCGCTGTGAGTTGCAAAACATGTTGCGCGATATTATCCAGCGTGATGCCATCGCGGTTCATCAGTTCATCGAGCGTCGGCAAGGTCGTAGGCAGTTGCGGACAGGCGACAATCTCGGCCTGCCAGGTGGGAATAAAGGGATGCGTGCCGCGCGTGTCTGAACAGTAGTCAAACCCGAGGCGCTGCATCAGGCGCAGCGCATGGCGGTTCATCTGCCAACCTGCTGCGGCATGAGCATGCGGTGCCTCACCAAATATCTCCCTGTAGCGATCTACCGCACGCTGCAGCTCCCGCTGCGTCCACTCGGCGTCTTTCTCCGCCACGTAATCCTGCCAGCGAATATGGTCAAAGCAGTGGATACCCACTTCGAAGCCTGCGTCCCTCACCCCTCTCATGATGTCAGCACACTTCTTGCCGATGTCGGGTCCCGGCAGCAGCGTGCCATACAGCAAGGTACGGACACCGTAGTGTTCCACCACGGAAGTGCGCGATACTTTTCCCAGGAATCCCGGGCGGAATACCCGCTTGATGGCACGCCCGGTGTGATCGGGCCCCAGCGAGAAGAAAAAAGTAGCCTGCGCGTTGTAACGTTGCAGCGCATCGACCAGACGCGGCACGCCTTCTCGAGTTCCGCGATAGGTGTCTACATGAATTTGGAGAGCGAGTTGTTTGGTCATATCAGGATGCAGGTACAGGACGCAGGATGCAGACAACCCAGTTTTTAGCTGAATCCTGAATCCCGAATCCCGAATCCTGTTTCTCAGTCCATCAGCTTGCGCGCTTCGCCAACCTGGCCGCGGTACGCGTCAAAGATATTGCGCAAGGTGTCAGCCATGTTGATAGTTGGCTTCCAGCCCAGCTCCTCGCAGGTATTGGTGATCTTGGGCACGCGGTTCTGAACGTCCTGATAACCCTTGCCATAGTAAGCGGCCGCAGTGGTCTCGACGATCTTAACTTTTTGTGCCGACTCACGGTACTCCGGATACTCATTCGCCAGCTTCAGCATCATGTCAGCCAAATCGCGGATTGAAAAATTGTTGACCGGATTGCCGATGTTGTAGATTTTTCCGGTGGCGATGCCGTCTTTGTTATCGATGATCTTCATCAGCGCGGAGATACCATCATCGACGTAGGTGAACGCGCGTTTCTGCTGACCGCCATCTACCAGGCTGATGTTCTCGCCGCGCACGATGTGACCCAGGAATTGCGTGACCACGCGCGAGCTGCCTTCTTTCGGCGTATGGATGGAGTCCAGCCCGGCACCGATCCAGTTGAACGGACGGAACAACGTGAAATTCAAGCCTTCCATGCCGTAACCCCAGATCACACGGTCCATCAGCTGTTTTGAACATGAATAAATCCAGCGCGGCTTGTTGATCGGGCCGCAGATCAGTTCGGAATTCTCAGGATCGAATTCCTCGTCGTGACACATGCCATACACTTCGGATGTGGACGGAAACACCAGATGCTTGCCGTACTTCACTGCTGCACGCACGATAGGCAGATTGGCTTCGAAATCCAGTTCAAATACGCGCAACGGCTGCTTGACGTAGGTGGAAGGAGTTGCGATCGCCACCAGCGGCAGGATCACGTCGCATTTCTTGACGTGGTACTCGACCCATTCCTTGTTGATGGTGATATCGCCCTCGAAGAAATGAAAACGCTCATGGCCGATCAGATCGCTGATGCGTTCAGAACTCATATCCATGCCGTACACTTCCCAGTCGGTGGTATTCAGGATGCGGTTGGACAGATGGTGGCCGATGAAACCGTTCACGCCGAGGATCAATACTTTTTTCATTTTTTATTTCCTTAACAATTAAATTCAAACGTCGTTCCGGGCTCGACCCGGAATCCAGCAGGTATTTTTAACTGGATTCCCGCATTCGCGGGAATGACAAAACCTTAAAATACTCAAACATTAAACTCAAATCTCGCTGAGCCGTAAACAGCTGCAAATTGTGCCGCGCTCATTTCCAGCCCATCCAGCTCAAAGCAGACAATCCGCAACACGCCTTGCCCGCATATCGCGTAAGCCTTGTCTTCCTTCACATAGAAAGCGGGTAATTCTTTTTCTGCTGCGGTGCATTTCGTCACCAGCGTCTGCAAGATGCGCATCGGCTTGCCCATCAACTGCGTGGTCGCACCCGGATAAGGGGGCGCGACGGCACGTACCAGATTGTGTATCTGTTGCGCGCTTTGCGACCAGACGATCACGCCATCCGCAGCTTTGCGCCCGCCAAAATAGGCGCCGAGGCTCAAATCCTGTTTAACCGCCTTTGCCTGCCCTGCCAGCAGCGCGGGCAAAACCGAATTCAACGCCATTTCGGCCGCCACGGTTACTTTCTGAAATACGTGCAGCGCGGTATCGTCGGGCAAAATCGGCACGGCCTGTTGCGCCACAATGTCGCCGTTGTCCGGTTTCTCGGTCATGTAATGCAAGGTGGAGCCCGTTTCACGCTCGCCGCGAATTATCGCCCAATTCACCGGCACACGGCCACGGTATTTCGGCAACAGGGAACCATGCATGTTCAGCGCGCCCTGTTTCGGGATGGCTAACAGCGCTGCTTTGAGCATCTCGCGATAATAAAATGAGAAGAAATAATCAGGCGCCAGCGCGCGGATTTGCTCAACCACGTCAGGCGCATTCGGATTATCCGGCGTAATCACCGGAATACCGTGCAGCTTTGCCAATTCGGCAACGCTCTCGAACCAGATATTCTCGGCCGGATTATCGCGATGCGTGACTACAAGCGCAACATCCACGCCCTGCGCCAGCAACACGGACAGGCAACGCACGCCTACATTATGGTAGGCAAAGACGACAGCCGAGGAGCGAGGAGCGAGGAGCGAGGATTGAGAAAAACCGGGCTCTCCGTTTTCAATACACGTGTCGTTCATTGCTGAACCACCGTATTTTCAGGATCGAGGTTCGGGGATTGAGAATTGCGGGAAAACCGCCGCCCCGTTATCGGATCGTTCATCGCTCCTCGCTCCTCGCTCCTGCTTTCCAGCACCGCTTCAACCAGATAACGCGGCCGATGGCGCACTTGCTGATAGATGCGGCCTACATATTCACCCAACAGGCCGATGCCGAACAACGTGATGCCGATCATGAAAAACACCAGCGCGAACAGCGTAAACATCCCTTCCGCCTCCGGGCCGATGATCAGACGACGCACCACGAGAAAGACGAAAAACAGCGCCGATAATACCGAGGTTAGCATGCCGACCATTGAAAACATCTGCAACGGCACCAGCGAAAACCCGGTCATCAGGTCGAAATTGAGGCGGATCAGGCTGTACAGCGAATATTTCGATTCGCCTGCCAGGCGTTCATCGTGCCCCACCACCACTTCGGCGGGGTTGCGCGCAAAGGTGTAGGCCAGCGCGGGAATGAAGGTATTCACTTCGCGACAGCTGTTGATCGCAGCGATGATACCCCTGTCGTAGGCGCGAAACATGCAGCCCTGATCGGTCATCTTGATGCGCGTGATGCGTTCGCGCAGATTGTTCATCGCACGCGATGCAACATGACGCCACCAACTGTCACTGCGCTGACGACGGATCGAGCCGACATAGTCGTGCCCCTCATCCATCTTGGCCAGCAACAGGCCGATGTCTTCCGGCGGATTCTGCAGGTCCGCATCCAGCGTCACCACGCGCTGCCCGCGCGACTGCTCGAAACCTGCCATGATCGCCATGTGCTGACCGAAGTTGCCGTTGAACAGGATCACCCGCGTCACATCGGGGCGCTTCTGGAACTGTTCGCGCAGTATCGCCGCCGAGCGGTCGCGGCTGCCGTCGTTGATGAAGACGATCTCGTAACTGATGCCCAGCTTGTCGAATGCCGGATACACGCGGTCGAACAAGGTTTGCAGCCCTGCTTCTTCGTTGTAAACAGGAATGACGACGGAAAGTTGTATGGTATTCATGGGGCGACATTCTACCGCACAGGGGGCGGATAGCGAAATCCGGACGTTATTTTATAGGCTTAGCGGTACACATCATCATGACTGCCGATATCAAGCAGGATGATTTCCTGCTCTGTAACCATCATTAGCAGCCTCGTCCACATCCAGCGCTGCCAACAGTTCAGCGGCTGTCTTAAATTTCCTGACACGCCCGACCTCAACATCCGCAAGCGACGCACGGACACGGGCATAGTGCGCCTCCTGCTCCACCACAATGCCGCGACGCTTACCTTTTTTGGCAGGGATGGCGTTCATATCCAGACTCCTTTTAGCACTAAATTAAGTACCAAAAAGATACACAATCGGGCAAGGGATAGCAAACTGAACTTGCAGATTCAGGATCCAAGATTCAGGAATTCAGAAATTCAAATGATAGGCATCGCGACATTCAAAGAATCTTACCAAGTTTAGGTCACATTTCTGGTTCCCAGTCTTGGTGAGCTTCAACCACGTTCACTCCAGCATTTCGAAGCAGAGCAGCGAACGAAGTGAAATGATCCGCGCCGCAGATAAACAACAGAGGCCACACATTAAACTCTTGAATTCGGCGCAACCAGCACTGCTCCCGAATTTGGTCAGATACAACTCGCCCAGATTCGATAATTTCGGCTTCAATTTGCTCCGATGTCCAACCATTCAGAAACCCATCTAATTTGATGTCGTTAATCCTGCCGAATGCCCAGCGCCACCCGCTCTTTGGGAGAAGGGTCTGAAAGTTGATGATACAAGCCTAACTCAACAGATAGTTGTTGAGCGATAGACTCAGCAACCCTATTTTCATGCAGAGCATGTAAGCTCATTTCTTCAGCAATTGCACGCACTTTTTGCAGAATGCAAAGTTCGCGAATAGTGCTTCTGAAACTTTTAATTCCTACTGCGTGCCTCTCATTCAGAGGCAACTGGTATTTATGAGAGGTGCCAACGAGTATGACAGTAAGCACGGAGACACCCTTCGACAATTGAAAAACAGGCTCATGCAATTGACACTCAAACCTTACCCAGCCAGCACCTCTCTCATAGCAGCACAGGTGCGTTCGACATCGGCTATCGTCATCGCGTAGAACATCGGCAAGGAGACGATCTGGCGCCCGACGCGTTCGGCAACAGGGAACATGCCTTCCTTGAAACCCAGCCCGCGATACAGACTGAACAGATGGATAGGCGCGTAATGAAAACCGATGCCGATGTTGTAGGCCTTCATCTTTTCCATGAACTCGGGGCGCGTGATCCGTTCCGGCAGCACGATCTGAAACAGGTGCCAGTTGGTGTTTTCGAAATCAGCAGGTGGCAGTTGCGCGCCGGTTTGCGCCTCGAAGTCCGTACCCAGCGTCTTAAAATAATGCTGTGCAAGTTTGCGGCGGTGCGCGGTGATGTCAGGCAGTTTCGCGAACTGACCCAAGCCGATTGCGGCGGCGATGTCGGTCATGTTGTATTTGCCGCCCAACACGTCCACGTCGATGCCGTCCCAGCCGCTGCGCGACACGCCCTGCAGGCGATATTTCTCGGCAAGCACAGCTTCCGCCGCATTGTTCAATACCAGACAACCGCCCTCGGAGGTGGTGATGTTCTTGTTGGCCTGAAAACTGAACGAGACGAAATCGCCAAACGAACCAACAGGTTTTCCCTGCCAGCGTGACCCGATGGCTTGCGCGGCATCTTCGATCACGCGCAGCTTGTACTTTGCCGCTATGGCATACAGCCGGTCCATATCCAGCGGGCGGCCCGCCAGATACACCGGAATGATCGCACGGGTTCTGGACGTAATCGCAGCTTCCACACGATCCAGATCGATGTTGCGCGTGACCGGGTCGATGTCGGCAAACACCGGAGTCGCACCCACCTCGAGGATCACGTTGGCGGTCGCCACCCACGAGATCGGCGTTGTGATGACTTCGTCCCCTGCGCCAATGCCGGCGATGCGCAAGGCGATTTCCATCGTGCAGGTGCCGGAATTGAAGGTGCGCACCGGACGCCCGCCGAAGTAATCGGACAACTGCTTCTCGAACTCAGCCACCCTGGGGCCGCTGGTGAGCCAGCCGGAGCGCAGCACGTCGGACACCGCAGAAATAGTCGCCTCGTCTATGGTGGGCTTGGAAAAAGGAAGGAAATTATTGTTCATTTTATGCCCGCGAAATGATGATTACACCGAGGATGATCACGCCCATGCCGACCAGTTTGACCGGATTGAAGGCTTCACCAAGCAGATACCACGCCGCCACGGCATTCACCACATAGGCCATGGACAGCATCGGAAAGGCGATGCTGACCGGCACACGCGACAACGCCAGTATCCACACCACCACGCTGATTGCGTAACAAAACAAGGCGACGATGATATGCCACTCGGTCGCCAGTTTCATGCCTATCGGCACGATATTCTCGACGCTGAACGCAAAATTCCCTATCGAATTGGTGCCTGCCTTCATCAGTATCTGGGCTGCCGCATTGAGCATCACGCCGGTAAAAATCAGAGAAAAACTAATCAGGTTCATGGTTTTTTCACCACGATGTGTTGTGTATCTTGAAAAATGATCTTCATGGCTAAACCCTGTTGTTGTAACTGTGGATAAACATATACCGGCATGATAGCCAGCGCTTCCGGCTGTACATCCCATACCTTGGCGAAGGCGTCGAGCGTCGGAACCCAGCGCTGCGGCTCCTGCCTGATGCCGAAGCCCATTTCATCCTGATACTGCACCAGCGTGAAGGTGCGCTTCAGATAAAACGGCAGGGTCTGCTCATAAGTCAGCACCGAGTAGAACGGAATATCAGGCTTGACCTCGGCACGAATGGCCTCGGCGATGTGTTTGGCGGAGCGTTCACGCGCCACGGTGTTGTAGCCGGACACACCGATTTGCGCTGCCAGCAAAGCCGACATTGCGATCACCAGAACAGCCACAGGCTTTTGCGCGCGCCACAGCAATGCCATCCCCCCCAGCAAACCTGCCAGCAAAATCAGCGCTGCAGTAACCAGCCATGCGCTGTAATGGGGATATAGCTCGATCTGATTCGATGTGTCGGCAAACTTGCCGACATTAATTGCCAGCACAAGAAACAACAGCGCAACAGGTACGGCCGGCAGAATTTGCCAGAACAACACCCGCTCACGTATCTCGGCGATGCGGCGTCCCATCAACAGCGCTAACGCCGGAAACATCGGCAACAGATAGGACGGCAACTTGGAGCCGGAGATGGTGAAAAACACATAGATGAATATCGCCCAGATCAACAGAAAGCGCGCAGGGTTGAATGACTTGTCCGCACTCGCGCCGCGGCTTATCCCCTGATTACCAAATGCAGTGCGAAACAGCGAGTCGAACATCAGCACTGTCCAGGGCAATGCACCTGCGAGCAGGATAGGCACGAAGTAATACCAGGGCTGGTAGCGCCCAAGATCCTTGGTGGTAAAGCGCGTGTAATGCTCGTAGATAAAGAAGCGGTCGAAGAACTCGGGGTTGGCTTGCATCACCAGATAGAACCAGGGTCCGGTGATCAGCAGAAACACTGCCATGCCGGATAACCAGTGCATGCGCTTCAATACGGTGAAATCGCGCTGCACCATGCAATAAATGAACACCGCCGTGCCCGGCAGAATGATACCCATCAGCCCCTTGGAGAGCACCGCCAGCGCCATGCCCGCCCAGGCCAGCAGCATCCAGTTACGCCGCTGCACAACATTCGTCTCAGTTTGCGCAAGCAGCAACGCAAAAATCCCCAGCGTGATAAAGAACGTCACACCCATGTCCAGCGTGTTGATGTGGGCCATCATCACATACAGCATGCTGCTGCAAAGAATAAGCGTGGCGTAACCAGCCGCCTCGCGGCCGAACAGACGCTGCCCGGCAAACCAGACAAGAAACAAACCAGCGAATCCCGTGAGACCAGCCCAAAGCCGCGAAGTCCACTGATGCTCGCCGAACACGGTGTAAGCGGTCGCAGTCGCCCAGTATTGCAGCGGCGGTTTCTCGAAATATTTGAGATCGTTCAGGCGCGGGGTGACCCAGTCGCCGGAATGCACCATCTCGCGGGGGATCTCGGCATAGCGCCCTTCATCCGGCTTGATCAGTGTGCGGTATTCAAGATTGGCAAACCAGATTATTGCGACGCTGATCAGCAACCACCAGAGCTGCCTGTTTGAAATGCGACTGATCATGATATCGTCCTCGATGCCAGCTTTTGCGCGAACGCCATGAAACCGCCGCGCTCGGTCGGCGCATCGCCGCAAGCTGTGCATTGCCAATCGGTACTGGTAAAAGGTTTTTGACAGGTCAGACAAAATTTCATGAATTCATTCCCGGCAAAAAGCCGAAAGGGTTGCGGGCGCAGATTTTAACGCGTCCTGCATGGATGCTCCAAATTTCTGCGCAGTATCCCTGCGAGAACATTTGCGTAGACAGATGCTTTTTAGATTCAGGCCCCCTGCTCTTTCACCTCGGTGCGCGCCCATCCCTCTGCAAAAGTGATGCGCAGTTCTGCACCTACGGCTAATTTCCTGGCATCCGACACAAGGTGGCCGTTCTCGTCCTGCACCAGGCTGTAGCCACGCGCCAGAACTTGCTGCGGGTTGAGCAGAACCAGATGCTGGGCTACCGTATCCAGGCCGGCCTGCCGCCTGTGTTGCGCGTTGTGCACAGCCTTTACCAGCCGTCCGGCAAGATGAGTCTGCCTGTCCTGCATCCGGTTGAAGTCGCTGCCCGCGCCGCACAGTCGCTGCGCATAGGACCGGCATCGCCACTGCTGCTGATCCAGGTCGTGTGCGTAGCCGCGCTGCAAGCGTTGTTGCAACTGATCCAGGTGCAGCTTCTGGCGTTGCAACTGCTGTGCGGGATGGACTACGCGGCGCTGCAAGTAATCCACCGCCTGCATGGCATTTTGCAGCCGGTTGCGCTGTGCGCGCAGCAGATGCTGCGCCATGTCGCGCAACCCTTGCAACAAGGCATGGCGATCCGGCACGACGCGCTGTGCTGCGGCTGTGGGTGTCGGCGCACGTTCATCGGCGACAAAATCAGCGATGGTAAAATCGGTCTCGTGACCCACGCCGCTGACAATCGGAATTGCACTGGCGAATATGGCACGCGCCACGACTTCTTCGTTGAAAGCCCACAAATCTTCGATGCTGCCACCGCCGCGACACAGAATCAGTACACAGCACTCGGCGCGCTGATTGGCGATTTCAATGGCTTGCGCAATTTTCTCCGCACTGCCGGCACCCTGCACCGGCGTGGGATACAACACCACCGGCACACCGGGCAAGCGCAGCTTCAAGGTGGTCAGCACGTCACGCAACGCGGCGGCCTGAGGGGATGTGATGATGCCGATACGCCTGGGGAAGGCGGGTAACAATCGTTTGCGCGCAGCGGCAAACAGCCCTTCATCTTCCAGTTTCTGCTTGAGCTTTGCGAATTGTTCATACAGCACGCCCAGGCCCGCCGGGCGCAGCTGCTCAACTGTCAGCTGAAAATCGCCGCGCGCCTCGTAAAGAGAAGCTGCTGCCAGCACTTCGACCTGCGTCCCGTTAGCGATGGTTTTATCCAGAGACTGATTTTTATGACGGAACATCACACAGCGAACTTGTGCCTGTTCATCCTTGAGCGCGAAATACCAGTGACCGGAGGCGGCCTTTACCAGATTACAAATTTCTCCGCGCACCCACAGCAAGGGAACGTTGCCCTCCAGTAACTGATTGATTGCACGAGTGAGTTCAGACACGCGCAGCACGCGGGGTCGGGCTTCAAAAAAAAGGTCTTCAGACATATTGACAATCCAGAATTATTCACAAACCCAGAGAACACGCCGCTTTGCGCCACGCCACTCTGACAAAACCATCGCGTTCAATACAACATGTTGATTATTAACGACAAATTATCATGACAAAAAACAGGCAAGATAAGAAAAACCCTTACGGGTCGCCACTTTAAAGGCGTATCCACCCGCTTTATCCACAGAGTTATCCACAGATATTGTGGGTAAACAAAAATACTCTTTGATATCGCGGGATTAGCTCACTGTTGTTAAGAAGACTCTGAGAAATCTTGCTCAACCAGTCGCGACACGCTACAGTTGCGGATTTGGAGCCTCTGATTCGATCCGCACGCAGTTTAAACCGGAGCGGGGCAGCGGTCTGACAATTTAAGCATATTTGGAGAATACCCGTGTTTGCAATCGTAGAAGCGGCTGGCTGGCCGATCTGGTTTTTGATTTTTGCGTCCATCATTGCGACAGGTTTGATTACCGAACGACTCATCTATCTGCGCAGCAGTCGGATTACACCGCCCGGCTTACTGGATGAAGTGGTCAAAGAACTCAAGCAACGTGGCGTCAGCGACGGCATGTTGGCCAAGCTGGCTCAACATTCTCCGCTGGGCCGCATCTTCGCCGCCGGCCTGAAGAATATCAAGAGCACACCGGAGATCATGAAAGAGTCCATCGAGGAAGCCGGGCGCGCGACCTCACACGACCTGGAACACTTTCTCACCACGCTGGGCACGATTGCGTCCATCAGCCCGCTGCTGGGACTGTTTGGCACCGTGGTCGGCATGATCGAGATTTTCGGCGCGCAAACAGCGGCCGGCAACACCCCGGCCGTCCTGGCTCACGGCATTTCTGTGGCCCTGTACAACACCGCTTTCGGCCTGATTGTGGCGATACCCAGCATGATTTTTTACCGTCATTTCCGTGCCAAGGCAGACAGCCTGACCATCGAAATGGAGCAGCAGGCGATCAAGCTGGTCGAAATTGTGCACGGTCAGCGCAAAGGTTAAGCCGACATGAATTTTCAACGCGGACGCACTCGTGAAGAACCGGAAATCAACCTGATTCCGATGATAGACGTGCTGCTGGTGATCCTGATCTTTCTGATGGTCACCACCAGCTATGCAAAATATTCCGAGCTGCAGATCAACCTGCCGCAGGCCGGCGGAGAGGCCAGCGCCTCGCAGGTACAGCCCATCACGGTTGCGATCGATGCCACCGCGCACTATGCGATCAACAATAGCGGGTTGAACTTCACCGACATCGCAGCTTTGGCCGCCTCACTGAAAAAAGCGGCTGGCGCGCAAACTGACCCGACCATCGTCATCAATGCCGACGCAAAGACACCGCATCAGGCCGTCATCAACGTTATGGAAGCGGCCAGACAAGCCGGGTTCGGGCGCATCACCTTTGCCACGCAAAACGAAGCCAAATAACCTTAATGGCCGGACTTGAACACTACTGGTACCGTATCAGTTGGCTACACCTGATACTGCTGCCGGTAAGCTGGCTTTTCCGCGCATTGGCGTCCTTGCGCCGCACACTGTACCGCCGCCACATCCTGAGCAGTTTCAAATTGCCC
>JAUSNM010000062.1 GCA_030645535.1 Gallionella sp.
GGTGGGACAACGCCACAAGCTCCCCCCGATCTGCATCCTCACGCTGGATGCCAAAATCAACGATGAGGCGCCTGAAAAATATCGCGGCCTCGACCGGTTCGATGCGCGCAAAATCATTTGCGCCGACCTGGAAGCGGCAGGCGTGTTCGACAAGGCTGAGAAGCACAAACTGAAAGTACCGCGTGGCGACCGCACCGGTGTGGTGATCGAGCCGATGCTCACCGACCAGTGGTTCGTGGCGATGAGCAAAGCGGGGCCGGAAGGAAAAAGCATCACCGAGCAGGCGCTGCAATGCGTGTCCTCCGGAGAAATCAAGTTTCATCCGGAGAACTGGGTGAACACCTACAACCAGTGGCTGAATAACATCCAGGACTGGTGCATCTCGCGCCAGCTTTGGTGGGGACACCAGATACCGGCATGGTATGGCGTGAACGGCGAAGTGTTCGTAGCGAAAAGTGAGATTGAGGCGCGCCATCTGGCCGACAACGCTGGCTACGCCGGACAACTCGACCGCGACAACGACGTGCTCGACACCTGGTTCTCCTCCGCGCTGTGGCCATTCTCCACACTGGACTGGCAAGAGGGCAAGACGTTTGAAGAACAAAATTCCTTTGTTCAACAATACCTGCCGTCCACCGTACTGGTCACCGGCTTCGACATCATCTTCTTCTGGGTGGCGCGCATGGTGATGATGACTAAACACATCACCGGCAAGATCCCGTTCAAGGACGTCTATGTGCACGGCCTGATCCGCGACTCGGAAGGGCAGAAAATGTCCAAGTCCAAAGGCAACGTGCTCGATCCGATTGATTTGATCGACGGCATCACGCTGGATGAGCTGCTCAAAAAACGCACCACCGGACTGATGAATCCGAAGCAGGCTGAACAGATCGAGAAGCGTACCCGCAAGGAGTTTCCAAATGGCATCCCGGCGTTTGGCACCGATGCGCTGCGTTTCACATTTGCGTCGCTAGCCTCCCCGGGACGCGACATCAAGTTCGACATGCAACGCTGCGAAGGCTATCGAAACTTCTGCAACAAGCTGTGGAATGCCACGCGCTTCGTGCTGATGAACTGCGACGGACATGACGTCGGGCTGGATGAATCGCTGCCACTGGAATATTCCAGTGCTGATCGTTGGATGATCAGCCTGTTGCAGCAGGCTGAGACGGAAATGGCGCAGCATTTTGCCGATTACCGTTTCGACATGGCTGCCCGCTGCGTGTATGAACTGGTGTGGAACACCTATTGCGACTGGTATGTGGAACTGGCCAAGGTTCAGATTGCCACCGGCAATGAATCTCAGCAACGCGCAACGCGCCGCAACCTGGTGCGCGTGCTCGAAACCATCCTGCGCATGGCACACCCGATCATCCCGTTCATCACCGAGGAATTGTGGCAATCGGTCGCGCCGCTGGCGGGAAGGGATGGCGAGAGCATCATGCTGCAAGCCTATCCGAAAGCCGATCAGAGCATCATTGACCCAGCCTCAATAGCTCAAATCACGCTGTTGCAGGAAATAGTCAATGCCTGCCGTAGTTTGCGCAGCGAGATGAACCTGTCTCCTGCCGCACGCGTGCCGTTGATCGCAGCAGGGGATGCCGCCACACTGACAGCCCTTGCACCCTACATCAGCAGCCTGGGTAAGCTCAGCGAAATACAGATCGTCGCAGAGTTACCGGAAGGCGATGCGGCTGTGGCGATCGTAGGCATCTACAAGCTGATGCTCAAAGTCGAAATCGATGTCGTAGTCGAGCGTGAAAGACTGGATAAGGAAATTGCCCGATTGCAGGGCGAAGTCATCAAGACCGAAACCAAACTGGGCAACGAGAGTTTTGTCGCTCGGGCGCCGGCAGCCGTGGTGGAACAGGAAAAGAAACGCATGGCAGACTTTGGCGCAACGCTGGTGCTATTGCAGGCTCAACGCACCAAGCTGGGTTAAAAACGGCAATTCATCCACGAAGCACACGAAAAAAACGAACAAAATAAAAGACTTAACCTTGGGCAATTACGCACTCATTGTGAGTGCAACCAAGAGTTATATCTCATTGAATAATTTCGTGTTTTTAGTGTATTTCGTGGACAGATGATTTTTCCGGATTGATGGTCAGCGGCGGCGGATCAGGAAACTGTATTCGCCATCCTGCTCGTTTGATGAGAGCAGTTCGTTTCCAGTCTGGCGGCAGAATACCTCGAAGTCTTTCGGTGCATCCTTGTCCGTCGCGAGGATGCGCAATACCTGTCCGCTGTCCATTGACGACAACGATTTTTTTGCGCGCAGGATAGGCAAGGGACAGGCTAACTGACGCACATCCAGCTCGACGTCGAACGTGTGCCCGGACGCAGGCTTATTGTCGTCCGTCATGCAACAGGCTGTCCCGCGTGCGCCCAGGCAGTAATGCCACCTTGCAGGTTATATACATCGACAAATCCATTTCCTGCTGCAAAAGCAGCAGCCTGCGCAGAACGTCCGCCCATCTGGCAATAAAAAACTGTCGGCGCAGACTTGCTCAACTCACTCAGACGTAACGGCAACAAATGCAGCGGCAACGCATCACCCTGCGGAATCTTGCCGTGCGCAATTTCGGCATCCGTACGCACGTCAATCAACTTTAAACCATCCTGCGGCAACATTGCCAACAATTCGGCGACCGTTATATTTTTGAAACCATTCATTTAATTATTCCTGTTTTATTTTGATCCGCCAACAAATGCGAAATACGGTCGTTTGCCACCGCCAGACGCCTCGCCAACACATGTAAAAATGCATCGCCAAACTGAAAACGACAACCCGTCGTGGCGCGCGTCAGCGCATCGGGATCGATTTCGATCAACACCACTTCCTTCTGTGCAATCACGTCGGTACTGCGGCTGAATCCGTGTTCGGCGAGATGCGCCATTTCACCGAAACAATCGCCGCGATGCAGCAGAGACAGCAATTCACCCTGTTTGCGCACCTGCACGCTGCCTTGCGCCAGAATATAAAAAGCGCATCCGCTCTCACCATCGTGAAGAATATACTGTAGTTTCGGCACTTTGCGCCACTTACTGACGCGCAATACTTCCCAAAGTTCCACATCGCTGAAATTTTTAAAGAATTCCAGGCTGCGCAGCGTATCGAATTTTTCGGTATCGAAAATTTCCGCATTGCCGGCAGCCGTTTGACTGAAGAACACCACCAGATCGCCGGCGAATTCCTGCCATGTCTGATAGCGCTTCTTCGTATCCTTCTCCATCGCACGCCGTACGATCGCGTCCATCTCCGGCGGAATCTCGGCACGATACGCGCTGGGCAGAGGGGGTTCAACGTTGAGGATATGGTAAACCATACTGTGATTGGTGTTGGTATCGAATGGCAACTTACCACTGAGCAGCTTGTACATCACCACGCCCAGCGAATAGATGTCAGTCTGATGAGTCAGAGTCGACTCCTCGACCTGTTCGGGGGACATATAAGCCGGCGAACCCACCCCGAGCACTTGCGTAATGTCATGATCGTATTGCAATGCAGCGGCGCCAAAATCGGAAATCTTGATATTGGTTTTACCTTGCAACAGAATATTGGCGGGCTTGATGTCGCGATGGATCACGCCCTGATGCTGCGCGTATTCGAGCGCCTTGCAGCACTTGTAGATAATTTCCGCGATCGTGCTGATCGGCAACAGATTCTCCACTTCGGCGTAGAGCTCAAGCGTGCTGCCCTCTACGTATTCCATCACCACGTAGTTGATGTCGCCCTCCATCACCGCATCCAGAATCTTTGCGATATGCGGATGTGATAATTTTCCCGCCAATGAAGCCTCAGTCATCAACAACTTGCGGAAAATCTTGGCGCGTCTCGGATCCTGCAAGTTTTTCAAATCGAACAACTTGATGGCGACCTGCTGTCTGCTGAACGGATCGATTGCAAGATACACGGTACTGGTCGCGCCCGTGCCGAGTTTACGCACGATTTCATACTTGCCGATTCTATCCATCTGTTCGGGTGGCTGGCTTTTTCATCAAGGGCCGTGATTCTGCGTACTTTTGCATGCAAAGTCCAGTGATGAGCGGGTAGCGCGTAGCTAGAAAAAACAGGTCGGCAGGTTTTCGCTACTCGCTACAAGCCACTAGCTCTCCATAAAACCGTTTATCATATCGACCATGAAAAAACTGACTCTGGTTCTCTTGCTGTGCTTTTCTTGCGGCGCACTCGGCGATGGCTTGCCAGAGCTGGGTGATGTGTCGCAAACCGTGATCAACCCGATACAGGAACGTCAGATCGGCCAGCAGAGCATGATGCAGATTCGCGCCAGCCGACAGTTTCTGGATGATGCGGAAATCAGCGATTATCTCAATCAACTGGGCTACAAGCTGGTCCAGTTCAGCAACGAACCGTCGCTCGATTTTGAGTTCTTTGCCCTGAATGATTACACCGTCAATGCGTTTGCCCTGCCGGGCGGATTTATCGGGGTCAATGCGGGCCTGCTACTCACCACACAAAGTGAATCGGAACTGGCCTCAGTGTTGAGCCATGAAATCGCTCACGTCACCCAACACCATCTGGCGCGCATGGTCGCGGCCCAACAAGGCGACTCACTCGCCTCAATGGCCGCCATCGCCATCGCGATTCTCGCAGCTCGCAACAACGGACAAGCCTCGCAAGCCGCTATCGCCAGTGTGCAGGCGCGCGCCGTGCAAAAGCAGCTCGATTTCACCCGTGTTCATGAACAGGAAGCAGATCGCATCGGTTTTGAAATTTTACAGAAGGCCGATTTCAACACCCACGCCATGCCGGAATTTCTGGAGCGCCTGCAACGTGCGACCCGTTTGCTGGAAGGTAACGCGCCCAACTACCTGCGCACCCATCCGATTACCAGCGACCGTATTGCCGACATCGAAAACCGGGTGAGCAAGCAGCCTTACCGCTTGCTGCCTGACAGCCTTGATTTCCAGCTGGTACGCACCAAACTTATCAGTGCACAGAAAACCACCTCCGATGCCATTGCTTACTTCGAAGACGCACTGAGCACGCATAAGCATGGCAACCCGATTGCTCAACAGTATGGACTGGTGGGCGCGCTGCTGCGCAGCAACGATATTGTACGTGCCAAAGATGAACTGACAACGTTGCGTCATCAGGCGAAAAACACCCCGGCTGCGCAAAACAATGCAATGCTGGAAACGCTGACCGGACAAGTGAAACGCGCTGCGAAGGACGCAGATACGCTTAGCTTTTATCGTACCGCCGTGCAAAACTATCCCCAGCATCGCGCCCTGATTTACGATTATGTCGACCTGCTGCTGCAAAGCAATCAGGCGGATACCGCAGTCAATCTGCTGATCGAGCAAATCACCCGACACCCCTCTGACACCACGCTCTACAACCTGCAAGCCCGCAGCTACAACCAGTTGAACAAGCCGCTGGAGCAACATCAGGCGCAAGCCTACAGCTACGCCTGGCAGGGCAATCTGATGGGCGCAATCGGGCAACTTGAGCTGGCGAAACAGGCGGGCGGCAGTTTTTATCAGCTGTCCACAATTGAATCCGATTTGCGCGAACTGCGTGAAATGCTGGATGCGCGGGTAAAGAAATAGACGGCGCGTTTGCAACATCAGAACAACCAGTTTCAGAGGTCGAACTCTTTAACTCATTCACTGGTAAGCGGCTTTCGTCGAAACACGTAAACGGCAGATCCCAATTCAGGCGGCAACACCAGATCGCTCAGCTTTTTATCCTCTTCGAGCTCAAATGAAGATTGCTGTTTGTAAACTGTCCAGTTACCGAAGGCAAACTGGTGACGACTACCGATCACAATATAAAGCTGTACGCTGGGGGTATTGAAAACCTGGCGTTCAAATTCGTTTTGCGAGGGTGGCCAGGAACAGACAACCACCTCGGGTGCATAAACGTCCAGCGCTTCGCCAGCATCGAGCTTGATCACCCATTCCGGATACGTCACCGCATTTTTCCAGGCATGATTATCCGTTGCACTTAGCCGGACACCTTGATTTTTCAGGAACCGGGTCAGTGTTCCATCCCCTGCTCCGATCTCAAGACAGCTTCTGTCAGCAATAATCTGAGCCAAACATTTGACCAATTCACGCGAATAAAAGCAATAAATCCCTCTGGGTTGCACCAATGGCATCAGCCGTTTTCTCTGCCAGACAAGCGGCCAAAACAGACGAAACCAGAACAGGGAAACCGGCTTACGCTCCAGCCCTCTGAAAAACAGCAGTCTCTGTGCGATATAACCATTGAACAAGTTAAAGCGCAGCTTGCCCTTTTTGACCCCAGTATCAGCGGCCAGCGTGGACAAACAAAGTTTTTTGACAGCCTCATGCGCCATGCGGCTACGAATAAATTTCGACAAGACTGCCGCGATGTTTTTTTGCTGTTTTCCGTAAGAGGTTCTGACCGAAGGGGTGGATACATGCTCCAAATAAGTCTTCAATTCCTCCGCCGCACCGCGCGCAACTATTGCGGAAATCTCTTGTTGCACCACCGCCCATTCCTCCGGATATCTGACACAAAGCTCATCCAAAGAAGGGTTTGTTTTGATCCACGCCAGTGTTGTTTTATCAACTGCTTTCTTCATATAAATATCATCAAAAGTAGAAATATTGCACAAGCATTTCGAAAAAAGTTGATACCAACATAAATCAACTGAACTCTTTCACGATATGTTGTTGTCTGCGGCTGATTGCCAGTGCCTCCGGCAAATTTTTGAGCTTGACCATCCAGCCGCTGCCTTCGGCATTGGCATCGCCACCCCGTTGCGAGTTGAGCGGCTCGCCGCCCATCCCTGCTGAACCCCTCTCAAATCCTTCGATGGCATCCTTTGCCACCAGACAGTTGCGATGAATACGCACGAAACGTGTAGCGAATTCTTTTTCCAGCGCGGTCAGCGATTCTTCGATCAGGTATTCCCGTTCGCTCGTGCGCACCGTGATGTATTTCAACTCGGCGCGCAGAAACAAAACCTGTTCGATGGGAATCAGATGTATCCGGCCGCGCTCGTGAATGGCAAGATGACGACGCGGCTCAGGCAGCAACTCGCGCAGCACTTCGACCTTTATTGGCACGGCAGTACGGGCACGACTGAGCGCATCAAACAGGCGTCCCAGGCGTATCGGTTTGAGCAGGTAATCGATGGCGTGCAGCTCAAAGGCCTTGATCGCGTAGGCATCGTAAGCCGTGGTAAAGATAATCACCGGCGGATAGGGCAGCTTTTGCAAATGATGCGCCAGCTCAATACCGTCCATTTGCGGCATACGAATATCAAGCAGCACCACATCGGCCGTCACAACCAACAACTTGTCCAGCGCCTCCTGGCCATTTGCTGCCTCACCTACGATTTCCAAAGGCAACTGCTCGCTGCAATCGCTCAGCAACTCGCGCAGCCTGTTACGCGCAGGCGGCTCATCATCCACGATGAATACGCGCAGGGCCAGTTCTATCGTGCTCATATCTTTTCCTTAACTTGAAAGTCGCGAAGCGATTCGTTTGTCCCCTCTCCCATATATGGGAGAGGGTTGGGGTGAGGGTGAGGGAGAGCGTAGCGAGGGTTCCGGGCATGTTGTGCTTCATAATCGTGTTCAGCTTCTTCGACATGCCCGTTCATATAAGGCAGGGTGATTTCCACCCGGTAAGAGTCTCGTCCAGCTGTCACCTGATAGCTCGCCTCGGCATCGAACAGCAAATCCAGGCGCTCCCGTATATTTTGCAAAGCGATTTTGTGCCCTATATGGGAGCGCGCATCGCTGCGCAAAGTACACGGATTTTCCACCACAATCTGCAACCTCCCGCCATTGCGGCGCAACAGCACATGAATGCAGCCGCCCGGCATCAATGACTCTATGCCGTGATACACGGCATTTTCCAGCAAAGGTTGCAGCAACAAGGCCGGAATCTGTGCATCATCCGGCATATCCTGAATTTGCCAGTCCACACTCAGCCTGTCCCCCATGCGCAATTGCTCAAGCGCCAGGTATTGTTTACACAACTGGACTTCCCTGCGCAGCGGCACCAGATCCTGCTCATCGGTCATCGCGATACGGAACAAGTCGGCCATATCTTCCAGCGCAGTTTCGGCCAGCTTAGGCTGAGTGCGCACGATGCCCAGCACCGCATTGATCGTATTGTAAAGAAAATGCGGCCGGATACGCGCGCGCAACACCTGTAGACGTGCGTCGTGCAGGGCATGCGACAAAACCCGTGCACGCAACCTGAAATACATCAGCAACAGACTGCACATCATCACGCTGAACAACACGCAGCGCATCAGCTGAAAATAAATATCTCCGCTTTGCAACGGGTGAAATAATTCACCGCCGAAATAATATATAAACAGCGTCAATGCGCCAACGATAATGTTAATCGTCAGCACGCCGCGCCAGTAGGCAAGCTTGTTAAGCCAGGGTTGGCCTGACCACAGCAGCAACAGACTGGTCAGTAAAACGGGGGTAAACAGGGTGGCTATCTGCATAAACTGCGACAATACATCCATCCAGCCGTTTGCCTGAAAAATGGCTGCGATCAGCGCCATGCCATTACCCAGCAGCAACAGACGCAGCGATATGCCAAGGTTGCGAAAGTTAGGCAACGCGTCGGGCAGGGAATTTTGTTTTATACTGCGCGCCTTATTCATGGCGGGAAACCTCTTTCTGCGTTAACGAAAGCTCGCATCGCGATTCCGATTCCCTCTCTCCCGCCTGCGGGAGAGAGCCAGGAGAGAGGGAGAACGAGCCTAGCGATTCTTAACTTTAATCAGGGGTAGCATATTGCCATGACCGTTTAACTAGCATCTGGATTTTTGACAATGGCAAGCATACAAGATAATGACACATGGTCGGGCAGATTCTCGGAACCCGTGGCAGAATTAGTCAAACGTTACACCGCTTCAGTGGACTTCGACCGCAAGCTGGCACTGTTTGACATCCGTGGATCGCTGGCACACGCACAGATGCTGAGCGCATGCGACATCATCGCAGAGCAGGATTTAGCCGACATCAGGCGCGGACTGGCGATAATCGAAGCCGAAGTTATCAGCGGCGATTTCACCTGGTCGCTGGATCTGGAAGATGTACATCTCAACATCGAGAAACGTCTGACCACGCTGGTTGGCGATGCCGGAAAACGCCTGCACACCGGGCGCTCGCGCAATGATCAGGTAGCGACCGACGTACGACTTTATTTGCGCAGCGCGATAGATGATTTACTGGTTCTTATCAAAGCGTTGCAAAGTTCATTTCTCGATCTGGCCGAAGCGCACACCCATACCATCATGCCCGGCTTCACGCATTTGCAGGTGGCGCAACCGATCAGCTTCGCGCATCACCTGATGGCGTATTACGAGATGCTCAAGCGTGATGCAGAGCGTTTGCAAGATTGCAGGAAGCGTGTGAACCGCCTGCCGCTGGGCGCAGCGGCATTGGCCGGCACCAGCTACCCGATCAAGCGCGAGATGGTTGCTGATTTGCTGGGCTTCGACGGCGTGTGCGAAAACTCACTGGATGCCGTTTCAGACCGCGATTTCGCCATCGAATTCACCGCCTGCGCAGCCCTGATCATGACGCATCTGTCGCGCTGCTCGGAAGAGCTGATCCTGTGGATGAGCCCGATGGTCGGCTTCATCGACATCGCCGACCGCTTCTGCACCGGATCTTCCATCATGCCGCAGAAAAAAAATCCTGACGTGCCGGAACTGGTGCGCGGCAAGACCGGCCGTGTGAACGGGCATCTGGTAGCCCTCCTGACGCTGATGAAGGGACAGCCGTTAGCCTACAACAAGGATAATCAGGAAGACAAGGAGCCGCTGTTTGACACCGTTGATACACTGACGCAGACGCTGCGCATCTATGCCGACATGATCACCGGAATCAAGGTCAAGCCGGAAGCCATGCGTCGTGCTGCACTGCAAGGCTATGCCACTGCGACGGATCTGGCGGATTATCTGGTCAAGAAGGGTTTGCCATTCCGCGATGCGCATGAAGCTGTTGCACTCGCCGTGCGCTTCGCCGAACAGCGCGGCTGCGACCTTTCCGATATCAGCCTGTCCGAATTGAAAGACTTCTCAGAGCTGGTCGAGGATGACATCTATCAAGTCCTGTCGCTGGAAGGCTCGCTCGCCAGCCGCAACCACATCGGTGGCACTGCACCGAACCAGGTTCAGGCTGCTATTGCCCGGGCACGTACCAGTCTCGCAAGATAAGGAAAAAAAACGGGCGACCGTTGGATCGCCCGAAAGGGGGAGAGTTTGAGAAGCATGCAGGTCGGGTTTCAACACCACATGTCGGGATAAATCCCAGCTACGCATTCACTATATGCGCACTCGCTCCATATTCATATATGCCTGATTACCTAGATAATTCGACCTAGCGGACTTACTCACCCCTCTCTCCCGCTTGCGGGAGAGAGGGACGCGGACTCGCTATGCGAGTTTTCGTTAGCTTGCTGTCGCCAGATCGCCCAGCAATGCTTTCAATTCCCCGCTTTGGTACATCTCAGTCAGGATGTCACAACCGCCGATAAATTCGCCTCTGACGTAACACTGTGGCAACGTTGGCCAGCTGGCGTACTCTACCAGGCCGGGAACTATTGCCGGATTTTCAAACACGTTGACCGCCAGAAAGTCTTTGACGCCCAGCAGATTCAGAATCTGCACCACCTTGGCTGAAAAGCCGCACTGCGGGAATTTCGGTGTACCTTTAATGTAAATCACTACCGGATTCGAGCTGACTTGTGTTTGGATAAGTTGTTGAATATCTGTGGTCATGATTATTACCTTAATTTAATAGTCGGGAATTATCCCAGAACAACTGTTCCAACGTCAAGCACGACCCAAAAAAAGCCGGTGTCCACGAATTGGTTTTGGCAGGGATATTGCATTAGGGCAAACGGTTCTAGCAGGGATATTGCCCAGTGGGCAATAACTCGCAAACGGTTTTAGCAGGGATATTGCCCAGTGGGCAATAACTCGCAAACGGTTTTAGCAGGGATATTGCCCAGTGGGCAATAACTCGCAAAAATTCAAAAAGGAGCCACTTCTTAGATTGCCACCCAATGGACGGGTTGCCGAACAGAGTAACCAATCGTTTTATTTAGTGTCTTTCGTGACTTTCGTGGATAAAAAAGAATTATGCATGACCGATGGTCACCCGTTCAATCCCGGACAAATCCCGGAGTGATTCCACATCAAAAAAACCGGCCTGTTGCAGCAACTGGCGCACGCTCAATGCCTGATTATAGCCATGCTCAAACATCAGCCAACCGCCGGGAGTGAGGTGTTCTTTGGCCTCGTTGCTGATACGGCGAATATCGTCCAGCCCGTCCAGTCCGGACGCCAGAGCACTTAAAGGCTCGAAACGCACATCACCCAGCGACAGATGAGCATCGTCAGCCTCGATATAGGGCGGATTGGAAACAATCAGGTCGAAACGCTCGCCTGCCAACTGCGCAAACCAGTCGCTGTGCAACAAGCGCACGTTGGCTATGTTGAGGCGCTGCGCGTTCTCGCCCGCCACAATCAGCGCGAACACCGATGCATCCACCGCAACCACTTCTGCATCGGGTCGTTCATGCGCAATGGAGAGCGCAATGACCCCGCTGCCCGTGCCCATGTCCAGCACACGAAACCCTCTCCCGGCCTGACAGCCACCCTCTCCCGTCTCGCCAGTGCGAGCAGCTTTGCTGCCGCTCGCGGCGGGGATGCCCCCTGCGGGTACAGGGCGAGGGATGTGCTGCAAAGCCAGCTCAACCAGTAATTCGGTATCGGGGCGAGGAATCAGGGTGGCGGGTGTAACCTTGAAATCCAGACCATAGAACTCGCGAGTGCCCAGCAGATAGGCGATCGGTTCACCACTCAGACGACGTTCGAACAGTGCCTGGTAACGCGCATGTTCATCTATATCGAGAACACGTTCCGGATGGGTGAGCAGATAGGCTCGATTGACTTTCAGCACTGACTGCAAAAGGCATTGCACCTCGATGCGTGCGGTGCCGGGATCGAGGTGCAGCGCGGCTTCCAACTGCTTGCTGTCATATTTGAGCACGAGCCCCAGGCTCTGCGCTGGCACTGACTCAGAAGCTGACATCTTCCGCCATCGCGGCGAGTTGTTCGGCCTGATGTTCCGCCATCAAGGCCCCTGTGAGTTCACTGATATCACCGTCCATGATGGCATCCATCTTGTACAGTGTCAGATTGATACGGTGATCGGTGATGCGCCCTTGCGGGTAGTTGTAGGTGCGAATGCGCTCCGACCGGTCACCGCTGCCCACCAGACTCTTGCGCGTGGCAGCCGTCTCGGCATTCTGCGCCCGCACCTGAGCATCCTTGATGCGTGCACACAACACGCGCATTGCCTGCGCCTTGTTCTGATGCTGCGAACGACCATCCTGACATTCCACCACCACGCCGGTCGGAAGATGCGTGATGCGCACCGCCGAATCCGTCTTGTTGATGTGCTGCCCGCCGGCCCCTGAAGCGCGGAACGTATCGATGCGCAGATCGGATGAATTCAACACCACGTCATCCACTTCGTCCACTTCCGGCATGATTGCCACGGTGCAGGCCGAAGTATGCACGCGGCCCTGTGTCTCGGTAGTTGGCACGCGCTGTACGCGATGCGCACCGGATTCAAATTTCAACACCGAATACGCGCCCTGACCCACGATGCGTGCGATGATTTCCTTATAACCGCCCATTTCACCCAGGCTTTCCGAGACCACTTCAACCTGCCAGCGGCGGCGCTCGGCAAAGCGCGAATACATGCGAAACAGGTCACCCGCGAACAACGCGGCCTCGTCGCCACCGGTACCTGCGCGAACTTCCAGAAACACGCTGCGCTCGTCATTGGGATCTTTGGGCAACAACTGCGTCTGCAATTCGCTATCCAGCTGCACCAGACGCGCCTCGCCTTCCTTGATTTCGGCATCGGCAAATTCGCGCATTTCGGGATCTTCCGCCATTTCCCGCGCGGCACTGATGTCGCCCTCGCAAGCCTGATAGGCGTGAAACAGCTCCACTACGGGTTCGAGTTCTGCACGTTCGCGGTTCAGCTTGCGATACGTATCCATGTCACGGGTGGCTTCTTCAGTGCTCAGCAGCTGATTAACTTCGAGCAGACGTTCGCTCAGCTGCGCGAGTTTTGTGGCGATATTTGGTTTCATTCAGCGATTAGATTATTCTTCGGTGTGCAGGTGATGCAGGCGATGAACCACTTCGAGGAAGTTGTCTCTGTCTTTTCCGTGCGCCTGATTCAGCGCGTGGGTAGGCGCATGCAGAAATTTATTGGTAAGTCCCCGGCTCATCACTTCCAGTACTTTTTCCGGGCTTTCGCCTTTGGCTAACAGGCGCATCGCTTTTTCAAGTTCCTGGCGGCGACTCTGCTCGGCATGTTCACGCAGTGCGCGGATGGTCGGCACCACATCGCGCGACTCCATCCAGTGTATAAAATCAGACACGCCGGAAGCAATGATGACTTCAGCTTCCTTGACCGCGCCCTGACGCGCTTCGAGACCGTCCTTGACCACTTCGGCAATGTCATCCACGGTATACAGAAACACGTCGTTCAATTCGGCGACTTCAGTTTCCACGTCGCGCGGCACGGCCAGATCCACGATAAACAGGGGCTTATGACGGCGGGCTTTAAGCGCGCGCTCCACCATCCCCTTGCCCAGAATCGGCAACTGACTGGCGGTACAGGTCACGATAATATCGTTTTGCGCCAGCTGTTCCGGCAAATCAGACAGCGTGATGGCATGGCCGTTATACTGCCGCGCCAGGGTCTGCGCGCGTTCCAGCGTCCGGTTGGCGACGGTGATGCGTTTCGGGTTGCGCGCCGCAAAATACACCGCGTTGAGCTCAATCATCTCGCCCGCGCCGATGAACAACACATTTTGATCGCTGATACTGGGGAAGATGCGCTCTGCCAGGCGCACCGCAGCCGCAGCCATCGAAACCAGGTTTGCCCCGATTTCGGTTTCGGTACGCACTTGCTTGGCGACCGAAAAGGTATTTTGGAACAACTTGTGCAGCAGGATGCCCATCGTGCCCGCCTGCTCGGCCTGACGCACGGCCTGTTTCATCTGGCCCAGAATCTGCGGCTCGCCCAGCACCATCGAATCCAGGCCACTGGCCACACGGAACGAGTGCTTGACGGCCTGCTCGCGCGGCAATGAGTACAGATAGGGCTCAAGTTCTTTGCGCGGCAGGTTGTGATATTGCGCCAGCCAGTCGATTGCATGGTCGGGCTTGGCCGCGTTGCAATACAACTCCATGCGGTTACAGGTGGACAGTATCGTGGCTTCTTTTGCCGCACCGTTTTCCACCAGGTCACGCAGCGCGTTTTCTATCCCGTCCACGTTGAAGGCGACTTGCTCGCGCACGGCAAGCGGCGCAGTCTGATGATTAAGGCCAAAGGCAAACAGCTGCATCGTAGTATTTGACAGGTAACAAAGCTAATAAGGAGGCGAATTATAGTCGCATCGGCGGTGCAATACCATCCAACGGACAAGCCCCCTGTTAGAATGCGCGCCTGACTATCAATCCATCCAGCCACATGGCCATCAAAGCAACCGTATTCAAAGCCTGTCTGCAGATCGCCGACATGGATCGTTACTACTATAGCGACCACCCTCTGACCGTAGCGCAACACCCGTCCGAAACTGAAGAACGCATGATGGTGCGCCTGTACGCGTTCGCGCTTTATGCAGATGAAGCACTGACGTTCGCTCAGGGCATCAGCAATGAAGACGAACCCGATCTGTGGCAAAAAGACCTCACCGGCGCAATTGAACGCTGGATTGCGGTCGGCCTGCCCGACGAACGCGCCATTCGCAAAGCCTGCGGACGCGCCGACAAGGTCGTGATCATCAGTTATGGCCGCGCTGCCGAAATCTGGTGGAATGAAAACAAAAGCAAGCTGACGCGCCTGAATAACCTTACCGTGCTCAGACTGCCAAATGAGGCCACCCAGGCGCTTGCCAAACTGGTGGGCCGCACCATGCAACTGCAATGCACCATCCAGGAAGGCCATATGATGGTCACCAGCGCAGACGGCGTGGTAGAGATCGAACCCGTGATATGGCACGGCAGCCTGTCATCAGGCCAGGCATGGCAATAGCGTCTTGCCCTTGCGGCAGAGGTGGCTACGCGGCCTGTTGCGGCCGTTACCATCTCGGCGCGCCCGCCCCGGATGCAGAGTCGTTAATGCGCTCTCGCTATGCTGCATACGTACTGAAACTTGAAGCCTACCTGCTCGCCACCTGGCATCCTGACACACGCCCTGCCACACTCGAGCTTGCCATCGACGATACGAAATGGCTCGGGCTTGAAGTAAAAAAACATATTGTTAATGAAACAGATCAATCCACTGTTGAATTCGTCGCCCGCTACAAAATCGGCGGGCGCGCCCACCGTCTGCATGAGATCAGCCGGTTCACACGATCAGACGGGCGCTGGTTTTATGTGGATGGCGAATTTCCGAACTGATAATCCACCCTGTCTTACCATCAGCCTTCAGGGCGCGACCACCCCGA
>JAUSNM010000070.1 GCA_030645535.1 Gallionella sp.
CCGGCTCGTTGACGAAGGCCGCCTCGACCTGGACGCCCCGGTCGACGAGTACGTGGATTACCTCCGGGCGGCGCCCGGGACGACGACGCCGAACGTGGGCCAACTGCTCAACCACACCGCCGGTTTCGGCAACCCGATGCCCATTCGCTGGGTGCACCCGGCCGACGCCGATCCGCCGGATCCCGGGGCCCTGCTCCGGCGGCTGATGGGCAGGCGCCGCGCCTACCGGTACCCGGCCGGGCGGAGTGCCAGGTACTCCAACGTCGGCTACCTTGCCGCCGGAGAGGTCATCGCCGCGGCGTCCGGGATGCCCTTCGAGGCCTACGTCCGCCAGTCCGTCCTGCGGCCTGTGGGCATGGAACACACCGGCTTCCGCTACCAGGATGGCGCGGCCAGGGCGACGGGATACGTCAAGGCACCGCGGATCGCGGACCCCCTGCTGCGCAGCCTTCTGCCACGCGGGGTCGCCGGCGAGCGCCACGGGCCGTACCTGTCACTGAAACCCTTTTACGTGGACGGACCCGCTTACGGCGGCCTGGTGGGCGACGTCCTGGATGCCGGCAGGTTCCTTCGTATGCACCTTCGCGACGGCGAGATCGACGGGACCCGGGTCCTCTCCCCCGAATCGGCCCGGAGCATGCGCACCATTGACCAGGCAGGTAGGCCGTTCGACCACGGAACCGGCTGGTTTCGCCGGCCGGCGAAGGACCCGGGGCAGTGGGTGGAGCATTTCGGCGCCGGCGCGGGCTTCTGGAATGTCATGCGCCTCTACCCAGGCCGCGGCCTCGGCATCGTTGCCATGAGCAACAGCACCAGCATGTACGACTTCGAACCGCTCTTCGCGCTTCTCGCCTCGGCATCGTGGTCGTAACCGGCGTCACCACCCGACGCCGTACGTTCAGGCCTTGCGCCTGCGCCGCGCCAGCATATAGACACCGACGCCGGCCAGGCATCCCCAGAACGGAGACACGACGCCCCACGGGGCAACGCCGGATGCAGTCACTGCCAGCGTGACCAGCGCGGCTTCCAGTTCGGCCGGGCGCCCACCGGAGTCCAGGACCATATCCCGGATGGCTCCTTGGAACGCGCCGAGCAGCGCCACCCCCGCCAGGGCGGTCAGCATCGGTGCGGGGATGACCGCAAACAAGGCCACGACGGCGGTGCTGAAGGTCCCGAAGACCAGGTAAAAAACTCCGCAGGCAATGCCGGCTACGTACCGCCGTCGGGAATCCTCGTGGGCTTCCGGTCCGGAACAGATGCCTGCCGTTATGGCCGCAAGGTTGATGGCGTGGCTCCCGACGGGGGCAAAGATCACGGAAGCGACGCCGGCTCCGCCCAGGAGCAGCCTGTCATTTGGCACGTATCCACTGCTGGCCATCATCGCCAGCCCTGGGCCGTTCTGGCCCGCCGTCGTGACGATGAGCAGTGGCACGGCAATCCCCATGACCGCCGAAACGCTGAAGGTGGGTGTTGTCCACAAGGGGCCGGCAAGTGCGAGGGACAGTTGCGGGGTGGAAATTCCGCCGGTGAGGATCGCCAGCAGCACCCCGGCGAAGAGTGCCACAATGACCGCGTAGCGGGGAACGAACCGCCTCCCCGCGAAGTACGCCACCACCAGCCCGCCCGCCAC
>JAUSNM010000081.1 GCA_030645535.1 Gallionella sp.
ATACCGCCTTTCGCCATAATCCGCACAACCGGGCGCGCTTCATGGAAATTCTGCGCCAACCCCAAGGGGTCAACCACGCGCTGCGCCGCATGCGCCAATATGGCATTCTGGGGCGCTATATTCCGGCCTTCGGACGCATCATCGGCCAGATGCAGCACGATTTGTTTCACGTCTACACGGTGGACGAGCACATCCTGATGGTGGTGCGCAACCTGCGCCGTTTCGCACTGGCGAAGCACGCGCCGGAACTTCCGCTATGCAACAAACTGATGAGCGAGTTTGCCCGCCCCGAAGTGCTGTATATCGCAGGCCTGTTCCACGATATCGCCAAGGGGCGCGGCGGCGACCATTCGCAACTGGGCAAGAAGGACGCCCGCCTGTTTTGCACGCAGCACCAACTCAGCCGCGACGACAGCGACCTTGTGGTCTGGCTGGTCGGACAACACCTCACGCTGTCCGCCACCGCACAAAAGCAGGATTTAGCCGATCCTGAAGTGATCGCCGCGTTCAGTGACCAAATCAAAAATGACCGCTATCTGGTCGCATTGTATTTATTGACCGTCGCCGACGTAAAGGGCACCAGTCCAAACGTCTGGAATGCCTGGAAAGCCAAGCTGATGGAAGACCTGTTCCAGCTGACGCGGCGCTATATGAAAGAAGGCGCCGCTGCCAATCACCTGGCTGAAATACGCGAACAAGCCGCTGCCACACTCAATTTATATGCCCTGTCGCCGGAATCCTACCGGCTGCTCTGGGCGCAACTCGACGACAGCTACTTTCTGGATCACGAAGCACAGGAAATCGCCTGGCATAGCCGGCAGCTTGCCTTCAGAGCCAACACAGCCACACCCGTCGTAAAGACGCGTCTTAGCCGCGCGGGCACAGGCCTCCAGGTGATGGTGTACTGTCCCGATCAACGCTGGCTGTTCGCGCGCATTTGTGCGTTTTTTTCGCGCATGCATTACACCATCGTCGAGGCCAAAATCCATACCACGCAGCATGGCTACGCCCTGAACAGCTTCCAGATCATGGAAGTCTGTCGCAGCGATATGGATTACCGCGATCTGATGAACTACATCGAATTTGAACTGACGCAGAAAATCGTACAGGCCGAACCGGTTGAAGCCATCGCGGGCGGACGGGTTAGCCGGCAGCTCAAACACTTCCCGATCAATACCAAAGTCAATATTGAAAGGGATAAACGAGGCATGTATGTACTGTCGCTGATCGCAGGCGACAGGCCTGGACTATTGGCACGCATCGCACAGATTTTTGACCGGCACGACATCCGGTTGCACCGCGCCAAGATCAATACGCTGGGTAGCCGTGCGGAAGATGTATTCTGGGTCAGCGGCGCGCTGCTGGACAACCCAGTGGATACCAGCGCATTCCTGAATGAGTTACTGGAAAAACTCTGATTTTAAGGTTGTTTCAGTTGTTTGGTGAGTTTCAACTGACTCAGGTCGACTGGTGACTCGTCAGGCTCGACCGCCTTCATTGGTACAGTTTTCACGGTGAGCGGCCCCACAGCATGAGTACTGGCAGTACGACCGTTTAAAAACACCCAGGAAAGGCCAACCAGTGCCGCAGCTGAGACCATGCCCGCGGCAACCTTGAACAACTTACTGTTGCGCAGCTTGCGTGCCTGAACGTGATGGGGGGCCAGCGCAACATTCAATTGTTCAATATGCACACGCAGCCGTTCATTTTCCTGCCCGTCAAATTCGGCAAGCTGCCTCGCATGCAAGGCCGCCTGCTTTTCCAACGCAGCTTTTTCCTGAGCTTCTGCGGCAGCCATTTGTTCTGCAGAAGCATGCTCTACCGCCGCCGCGCGGGCGTCCGCCTCGGCATTCAGGCGATGTTCCGTTTCATCGAGCAACTGCTGTTCAGCCGCCAATCTCAACTGTTGCTGCTCCAGCAAGTATTGCTGCTCCTGCCGTCTTTGCATGGCGAGTTGCTCGGCTTGTTCTGCAATGACAGTCAATTCAGCCGCCATTTGAAGTTCAAGCTGCTCTGCCTGCTGTTTAGCCTGCGCGGCCTGCACAGTCAGCTGCTGCATCGCCTCGCGCTGTGCGCTGATTTGTGCAATTTCTTCGGTTTGCTTACCTGTTGCAATGAGTTGTTCTTCCAGTTGATGTTTTGCCGCCTGATCAGCCGCCATTCCTTCCTGTTCCACCTCGATTAAGCGTTGTTCGGCTTCAATACGATCCTGTTTCGCTTGCGCCGATCTTTCGGCAATCGTTTGTTTGTACGACAAATTTTCCTGCAAGGCGCGCTCATGCTCGAGCTCCTGCCGCTCTTGCCTGGCTAACTGACTTTCCATCTGCTCACGCGCCATCGCGGCCAGCCTTGCGGCCTCGGCGAGCTGTGCACGTTGATGAGAGGCTTCGATTGCAGCGGCTTCACAGCGAATTTGTTCCTGTTCTGCTTCAATAGCCTGGCGTTGCGCCGCTTCATGCGCCTCGGCCAGTTGCGTGGCCTGTTTCGCTGCGGCCAATTTTTCCTGTTCAGCTTCACATGCCTGCTGTTCCGCTATGAGTCGTGCCTGCACGGCGGCATCAGCATCAGTTTCGAGTGAGACACGCAGCGCTTGCTGTGCCTGCAATTCGCGTTCATGCGCCAGCCGCAGCTGTTCCTGCTCTGCCAGCTTTAATGCCAGCTGCTCACGTTCTGCAGCGGCCAGTCTTGCCGTTTCGGCAATTTGCGCGTGTTGCCCCATTGCAGCGATAGCCGACTCTTCACGGCGAATTTTTTCCCGCTCGGCTTCCACAGCAAGGCGTTGTGCTTCTTCATGCTCCTGAGCCAATTTCAGTGCCTGTTGTTCTGCGGCTATTTTTTCCTGAGCAACAAGACATGCATGTTGTTCAGCAGCAAGACGAGCCTGAACGGCAGCACCCGCAGCAGATTCGAAGGCGGCACGCTGCTCGATCTGCGTCTGCAATTCACGCTCATGGGCCAGACGCAGCTGTTCTTGTTCGATCAACTGCACAGCCAACCGCTCGCGTTCCTGAGCGGCTAACCTTGCGGCTTCGGCAATCCGGGCGCGCTGCTGCATTGCCTCGATGACTGACGCTTCACTGCGCATGAGTTCCTGTTCAGCTTCTATCGCGCTGCGCTGTGCCTCCTCATGCGCACAAGCCAGGCTCCAGGCCTGCTGTTCTGTGGCTAGTTTAGCCTGAGCCACAACACATGCCTGCTGCTCGACTGCAAGACGCGCCTGCGCGGCAGCATCCGCCTCCGTCTCAAGTGCAAGCCGCAATGCTTGCTGCGTCAGCAATTCGCGCTCATCTGCCAGACGTTGCTGTTCCTGACTAGCCCGTTGCAGGATCATCTGTTCGCGCGCGGCGGCGGTCTCGATGGCGGCCCTGGCCGCTTCTGCCTGTTTACTCGCCGCGATCGAGGCGCGTGCCTCGCTGCGTATGCGCTCCTGTTCGATTTCAGCCGCTTTCTGTTCTTCAGCGACACGCCGCACAGTCATGTTCTCGGCACGCTGCAAAGTTTGCTCGTGAGCCAACCGGGCCTCGTTTATTTGTTTCTTCATGGCCGCTGTCGCGAGCGCCTCGGCGCGGATATGCTCCTCTTTCAGCTTCAGCAGATCAGCTTCCGTATCGGCACGCAGCCGGGCGATATTCAAGGCGCGCACCGCAGCCTGCTCCTGCTCTTGCGCATCCCGAACAGCTCGCTCGTTGAGTTCCAGCGTCGTTTGGGTGATGGTTTGCGCACGCACTTCCATTTCGATGCGTTGATTTTCCAATTCAATAGCCAGCAGTTGAGCGGCCATGCTGGCTTCGACTTCTGCGATGGCGCGTGTTTCCGTCTCAAGATGTACCTGAGCGATGTGCAGCGCCTGGGTTTCAAGTTCGGCACGCCGCTCGGCTGCCTGATTCGCCTGCCGGGCTGCGGCAATCGAGGCTTGCTCGACCTGCAAAGCTTGTTCAGCCGCCAATCGTTCATTGGCCAACACTTCGGCACGCAATTGTGCAGATTGCAATACTGCGTTCTGCATCTGATATTTTTCCAGTATGAGCTGTTTGGCTAACTGCTCCGCCTGCTCACGTTGCTGCGCGGTTTCGAGCAGTTGTGCTTCAATAAGGCTTTTTTCTTCAGCCGCACGCACTGCCAGCTCTGCTGCCAGCATGCGTTCATTCGTCGCCGCGATCGCTTCTGCTTCGGCTTGCAACTGCAATTCCAATGCTTGTGCCGCCTGTATTTCCAGCTCGGCGCGTTGCTGTGCAAAAACCAGCTGGTCCCGCTCTGTCGCTACCTTTTGCGCCGCAGCCTGAAAGGCCAGATTTTCACTGTTCAGCCGTTCATTCGCATCCCTTGTGGCTTGCAGCAACAAGGCTTGCGTTTCCTCCTGCTGGTCGGCCAATTTTTTATCGGCGTCAGCCTGTTCCCGCAACAAGCGTTCAGCCTCCTGCTCTGTGCGCAGCCGACGTTCGGCTTCCACACGCGCATCGGTCTCCGCCTCGGCGAGCTGCTTGGCAGTTTTATAGGCCAGGCGTTCTGTCTGCACGCGGCTCTCAGCCTCAATGCGCAATTGCTCGTCAGCTTGTTTGCGTTGATTGGCCGCGACGATTGCCAACTGTTCGGTACTCGCCCGTACCAAAGCGGCCTGTTCGGCATCGCGCTCGGCTTTCAATCTGGCCTCGATTTCCGCAACTGCCAGCGACTCGGCATTGACTCGCGCCAGCAAAGCGTCTTTCACCACCTGTTCGGTGTCCAGTCTTGCGGCAAGGAGGACTACGACTTTCTGTTCCTGATTTACTTTTTCCTGCAGCACACGTGCAATCGTGTGGTCGGTGGTAATTTTTTCCTGCGCAAGGTTAGCGGCCTGTTGTTCCAGCCTGCTGCGATTTTCTGCGGCTTTGGCAGCGCCGCGTTCCGCATCGAGTCGCTTGGCGATAAGCGACATCTCATGCTGATCGATATCGGCCCGCACCCGGGCCAGGCGCAATTCCTCGGCCTCGTATTCAACGCGCTGGCGAGCCGCCTCACTCAAGCGCATTTCGATTTGAAGTTTTTCAGTCGCCTGGGCGCGTTGCAATTGCTCCGCCGCCATTCGCCCGGCTACCTCTTTCTCGACTTGAGCCTCAAGCTTGTCTGTCTCGCCACGGATGGCGCGTATTTCAGCCTCGGCGCGTTGCAACGAAGTTTGTTCCGCCTGATATTGCTTTGCTACCAATGCCTGCAACTCGCGCTCGGCAATGATCTTGTTTTCCGCCGCCGCCCTTGCGATTTGTTCGGAGTGCAGGCGCTGCGTCAATTCTTCCTGAGCCTGAATCTCGGCACGCAACCTTGCCTGATTTTCTTCCTGCAGGCGCATTTCGCCCAGCAGCTTTTCGCGCAATTCATGCGACAACTGTTTCTCGACTTCCAGACGGCCCTGGGCTACCTCGGACAAGCGCGTTTCATCCTGACATTTGGCTTCGAGCTGAGCGATCAACTCCATTTCCATACGCACACGGGCCTGTGCGATTGCACGGCCATGCGCTTCGGCACGGGCCCGCGCCTGCGCAGTAAAACCCGCTTGCACCTCGGCTTCCTGGTGCGCGCGGGCTTCCTGGATAGCCTGTGATTGAGCGAGATATTCCTCGCTGTCGTTGTCAACCAGGCGAAACTTAAAAGATGATGACATTCAGTTGCCTTATGGTGCGGATTAAGGCGCATTCGCGCCCATCCTAGAATACCTGTGACAATAGCAAGATAGCGGCCCTGCTGACAAGCAAAGTCATCAGTATTTTGAAAATTCAGGGCATTTTAAATCTGACCGAGCATGAACGTCTCGAACTGCACGACGGTAAGCGGACGGCTGAAGTAATAACCCTGCACCTCATTACAGCCTTGCAGGCGCAGAAATGCCAGTTGTCCGGCCGTCTCCACCCCCTCCGCTATCGTCTGAAATCCCATACTGCTGGCAAGCGTGATGATGGCCGTGACGATAGCACGGCTTTCAGGATCGTCCGAAATGTCGCGCACGAAGGACTGGTCAATCTTGAGTTTGTTGACCTTGAACTTCTTCAGGTAACTCAAGCTGGAATAGCCCGTACCAAAGTCATCGATGGACATGCGAATACCGCGTGCATAGAGCTCATCCATCACCGCAATCGCCTCCATTGGCGCATCCATCGCCATGCTTTCGGTCAGCTCCAGCTCGATATGCTGAGGCGGCAGATTTGCCTCTTGAAGAATTTGCATCACCAGTTCAGGCAGATGCGCATGCCGGAACTGCACCGGCGACAGGTTCACCGCAATTATTATCGGGGACTGTCCGCTGTCCATCCAGGTCTTTGCCTGTTGTACGGCTGTGCGCAGCACCCATTCGCCTATACTCAGGATCAGCCCGCTCTCTTCGGCTATCGGAATGAATTCCACGGGAGCAACCATACCCAGCTCAGGATGATGCCAGCGCAACAAGGCTTCCGCTCCGATGACCTGTCCATCCTGCATGGATACCTGAGGCTGGTAATACAACTGAAACTGCTCGCGCTCCAGGGCGTGGCGCAACGCGTTTTCCAGCAGCAAACGACGCGCCGATCGCTCTTGCATCTCAGCGGTAAAAAATCGAAATGTATTACGCCCGTCCCGCTTGGCGCGATACATCGCCACATCGGCGCTTTGGTACAGTTTGTCGAAATCGATGCCGTCGCCGGGGTACATCGCGATGCCGATTGAAGGCGTGACCACCAGTTCATATTGTTCGATATGGCAAGTCTGCGCAACCATCTCCAGCAATTTATTGGCCACATGTGCGGCGCCATCGGCATCCGTGCCCGGCAACACCAGAATGAACTCATCTCCGCCCAGACGCGACAACGTATCTTCATCACGCACCATTGATTTCAGGCGTGTGGCCAGCTGGATCAACAATTCATCGCCGATACGGTGGCCCAGCGTATCGTTTATATTCTTGAAATGGTCAAGATCGAGAAACAGCACCGCCAGTGGCGAATCACTGCGCTGTGCCAATTTTATGACCTGAGCGACCCTGTCCTTGAGCAGCAACTGGTTGGGCAGTCCGGTTAAAAAATCGAAATGGGCGAGTTGTTTAATACGTACCTCGGCCTGCTTTTTCTCAGTGATATCCTCCTTGATGGCCAGGTAGTTCGTCACCCGACCATCAGCCATACGCACCGGTGAAATTATCGCATACTCGACGTATTCAGTGCCGTCACGGCGTCGGTTGATCAGCTCGCCCCGCCAGGTTTTTCCGGAAGTCAGATCAGCCCACATCTCATCGTAGGTCGCTTGCGGGGTTTTGCCGGAATGAAGCATACGCGGGTTCTTGCCGATCGCTTCAAGAAGACTGTAACCTGTCGCTTTGACAAAAGCCGCATTGGCATATTCGATGTTGGCATCCAGGTCAGTAATCACAATCGTGTTTGAACTCTGCTCCACCGCCTGGGACAGCTTGCTGAGTTTAGTTTCGCTCTGCGCGCGCTCAATAGCCAAACTGGCCAGATGCGCACCGCGTTCCAGAGATGCCAGTTCATCCGGCAGCGGGTTGCGCGGTGTCGGATAATAAAGCGCAAACGTACCCAGCACATGACCTTGAGTGGAAAAAATCGGCACTGACCAGCAAGCCGCCAGCCCGTGAGACAGCGCCAGATCCTTGTAGTCTTGCCAGAGCGGATCCGTGGCAATATCGGACACGATAACAGTTTCCCTGATGCAGGCCGCCGTGCCGCACGACCCCACGTTGTCACCGATGGTCACGCCATCTATGGCCTTGCAATAGGCGGCGGGCAAGCTGGGCGCCGCGCCATGCTCAAGATGCTGACTGTCCGAGCTTAGCAGCAATATCGAACACAACATACCCGGATGCATCGTCTCATAGCTTTTGGCCAGGTGGCTCAGCAAGACAGGCAGCGGGCGTCCACGGGCCAGCAGCTCCAGCACGGAACGCTCGTTTTCACTCTGCATCTTCAGGCGTGCGCGCACCGCTTCACGATCGAAGTTATCCAGCGCAAAGCTGATATCTGTTGCCATCTCGATCAGCAGATTGCGCGAGGCTTCGTCGAAACCGTGGGCTTCAGTTGCATAAAGCGTGAAAGACCCGACGGCGACACCATTGCGGCACAACGGCAATGCGGCAGACGCCCCCCAACCGAACTGCGCACCGCACTCGCGCCAGGGCTCGGTTGCCGGATCACGCTGAAAATCCTGACACCAGAACGGCTTATTTTCGCGTATCGCTGTGCCTGTCGGACCGCGCCCGAAAGGACTGTTCACATCCACTGAAATCTGCTTTCCTTGCAGATATTCCACACCCTCCCCGTAAGAGGCGACGGGCAGCACATTGCCACTCGCCTCATCCACCATGCCTATCCACGCCATTTTAAAACTACCGAACTGCACTGCATCACGGCAGATTTGCGGAAACAATTCCGCTTCCGAGGAAGAACGCACAATAGCCTGATTGCATTGACTTAACGCAGCGTACAGATGGGTAAGACGCTCGATTTTATCCGCGGCTGCGCGGCGTGCAGTGATGTCATGGGCAATCCCCAGCACCCCGATCAGATTTGCACGCGCGTCAAACATCGGCGACTTGGTCGTCTCCAGACAGGCTCGGTGTCCGTCATCGGCGAAGGTGATCCATTCCTCGTTGACGCTGGGTTTTCCAGCCGCCATCGCCATGCGGTCATGCTCGCGAAACAAGTCCGCTTGAGCCTTGTCCACAAAATCGTAGTCAGTCTTGCCGACGATATTCGATGCCGCAGCACCGAAGAAACGTTCAAACATCGGGTTACAACTCAGATAAACCCCGTCCACATCTTTGAGCCAGACCAGATCAGGGATGGTCTGCACGATCGTGCGCAACAGCGACTCGGCATGCTGCTTGCTGGTTTCCAGCATTTCCTGGTAGCGCAAGGTCTGCTCGTTCATCACGGTGGCAGCGATGCGCTCCATCAGTTTGTGCAGGGTCACCATGCCCATCACCAACCCGTCGTCCCCCACCACCACCAAGTGGCGCAATTTGCTCGCCTGCATCAGGCCGGCCATCTCGTAAACAGGTGTTTGATGTGATACGGTCAGTACCGGTGAGTGCATCACCTCACGCAAGGTGATTCCCTCCGCACGTATGCCACCCGCCAACAGTCCTGCCATGTCGCGTTCGGTCAGAATACCTGAGGGGAGGCCATTTTCCACGACCAGCGCATAAGAAGTGCGATCCTGCAGCATCATCGCCACCGCCTGATCCAGCGTGGCATCGGGGGAGAGCTGAGGGAGGTTGTGATCCATTACCGCCTGAAGATCATCGAGTCGGCGCAACAAATCAGAACCCAGGTGGTTGCGAAAATCAGTCTCGCTGGCCAGGCCGATGACAGCACCTGTTTTATCCACCACCACCAGATGACGGATGTGATGATTCAGTACCTGCGCGTAGGCGGCTGTAA
>JAUSNM010000085.1 GCA_030645535.1 Gallionella sp.
ATGGCCGGACTTGAACACTACTGGTACCGTATCAGTTGGCTACACCTGATACTGCTGCCGGTAAGCTGGCTTTTCCGCGCATTGGCGTCCTTGCGCCGCACACTGTACCGCCGCCACATCCTGAGCAGTTTCAAATTGCCCGTACCGGTTGTCGTGATCGGCAACATCAGCGTCGGCGGCACCGGCAAAACGCCCCTCACCCTCACGCTGGCCCGGCAACTGGTTGATGCAGGCTTCCATCCGGTCATCGTCAGCCGGGGATTCGGCGGCACAACAGAGCAACAGCCCGTCACAAGCAGCAGTACGGCACAGCAAGTGGGCGACGAACCGTTGCTGATGGCACAACGCAACCTGTGTCCGGTATGGGTGGGCCGCGACCGGGTCGCCACGGCCAAGCAGGCTTTGCAAGCCTGCCCGCAATGCGATGTTGTGCTGTGTGATGACGGCTTGCAGCACTACCGTTTGCAGCGCGACGTGGAAATCGCGGTCATCGACGGCGTGCGCCGCTTCGGCAATGGCTATCTGCTCCCCGCAGGGCCACTGCGAGAGCCTGTTTCACGATTGAAGACGGTCGATGCGGTGGTGGTGAATGGCGGGGACGTTGCCAGCGGCCAATACGCGATGCGCTTGTCCGGCGAGATTTTTTACAATTTAAATAATCCTGAGCAGACCGCCCAAGCCTGCGATTTACAGGGTTTGCGCCTGCATGCAGTGGCCGGAATCGGCCACCCGCAACGTTTCTTCGACCATTTGAAATCACTCGGACTGACTGTTACGCCGCATGCATTTGCTGACCATCACCCGTATAAAGCCGCCGATCTGGCTTTCAATCAGTCAGATGCGTTACTCCTCACCGAAAAAGATGCGGTAAAATGCGCCGCATTCGCTGATGAAAAATTCTGGGTGTTGCGAGTGGACGCCCTTATCGACCCAGCCCTGACCGCCCAACTACTGCGAAAGATTGCCATTCATGGACGCAAAACTGCTTGATATCCTGGTCTGCCCGCTGTGCAAATCACAGCTGATTTATCACAAGACCGAACAGGAATTGATCTGCAAGCCTGACCGCCTGGCCTATAAAATCGCCGATGGCATTCCTGTCATGCTGGCTGATGAAGCGCGCAGGCTTAGCCCCGAAGAAGCAGAAACCCTTTAACAGGCACCCGAATGATCGCGTTTAACGTCGTCATCCCGGCACGCCACGCCTCCACGCGTCTGCCCGGCAAGCCGCTTTTGCACATCGCGGGCAAGCCTATGGTGGTGCGTGTCGCCGAACAGGCAGCGCTGAGCGGTGCGCAGCACATCTGGATTGCCACTGACCATCATGCGATCGCCAACGTGGTTCATGAGCATGGTTTCAAGGCCTGCATCACGCGAGACACACATATCAGCGGCACGGATCGCATCGCCGAGGTGGTGGAGAGACAAGGCTGGCCGGATGACACGATTGTTGTCAACGTACAGGGCGATGAACCGCTGATGCCACCCGCGCTGATACGCGCCGTGGCACAGCATCTGCACGATCATCCCGAATGTGCGATCGCCACGGCCTGCCATACGATCCACGATGAAGCCGCCATGCGCAATCCGAATATCGTCAAGGCCGTGCTGGACAAGCAGGGCAACGCGATGTATTTCAGCCGCGCACCTATTCCCTACCCGCGCGATGCTTTTGCCGCAGGGGAAGGCTTACCAAAGGATCTGCCGGTGCTGCGCCACATCGGCATTTACGCCTATCGCGCCAGTTTTTTGCGTGATTACGGACAACTCTGGACCACCCCAGTTGAGCAGTATGAATCGCTGGAACAATTGCGCGCGCTATATCATGGCTACAAGATCGGTGTGGTTATCGCAGATGAAGCGCCGCCTGCCGGGGTCGACACCGAACAGGATTTACACGCGGCAAGAGAAACTTTTCAGTTGCTAGCTGCTAGTAGCTAGTTTTTAGTTGTTGGTGTGCTGCGCACGTCTATTCCGACTAAAGACTAGCGTCTAACGACTAGCTACTAACGAACAATTAACCTTAGGAGAATCACAATGCGAGTCATACTGCTGGGCGCACCGGGCGCGGGTAAAGGCACTCAAGCCAATTACATCAAAGAAAAATTCAATATTCCGCAAATCTCCACCGGCGACATGTTGCGCGCGGCGGTCAAGGCTGGCACGCCGCTAGGGCTGGCGGCCAAGAGCATCATGGATGCAGGCGGCCTGGTCTCGGATGACATCATCATCAATCTGGTGAAAGAGCGCATCAAGGACGCAGATTGTGATCACGGCTTTTTGTTCGATGGTTTTCCGCGCACCATTCCACAAGCCCAGGCGATGAAAGACGCGGGTATCCCGATTGATTTCGTAGTGGAAATCGACGTGGCGGACAGCGAAATCATCAAGCGCATGAGCGGTCGCCGCGTGCACCCTGCTTCAGGCCGGACCTATCACACCATATTCAACCCGCCCAAGGTGGCCGGCCGTGACGACGTAACCGGTGAAGATCTGGTGCAGCGCCCGGACGATGTGGAAGATACCGTCATCAAACGCCTCAATGTCTACCACGACCAGACCAAACCGCTGGTCGAATACTATAAGGCATGGGCCAAATCCGGCGATGCAGCTGCACCTGAATCCGTGAAAATTGCCGGTGTTGGCAACGTGGATGACATTTGCGGCCAGATATTCACAGCACTGACCCGAGAATGACAAGAAAACCGGTTCTGACGCTGATTGACGCCAAACGCATTGCCGCTGCCGCAGAAGCTGAAGCTCAGCGCAATAACTGGCGCGTAGTCATCGCGGTGGTGGACGACGGCGGTCATCTGCTGTATCTGCAACGCAGCCACGACACCCAGTTCGGCAGCGTGGAAACAGCGATCGCAAAAGGCTATGCCGCGATCGCCTTCCAGCGTGCTACCAAAACCTCAGAAGACGCCGTATTGAGCGGACGACTGATACACCTGGCCCTGCCAAACGTGATTCCCGCCGAGGGCGGCGTACCGCTCATCATTGACGGCTTTGTTGTCGGCGGTCTGGGTATCAGTGGCGTGCGATCTTCCGAGGACGGGCAGATTGCCGCAGCAGGCCTGGCCGCATTAACCCGACAGTCATAGCACCTCTCACTGTAGTGATAAAAACCCTGCAGGGACACGATTTACCCAGCCACTTACCCGTTGTTTTTTGACGGGTTAGCGGAATGGCTATGCAAAGCCGTCGCGCCCCTGCGGTGTTCTGATGCTGCTATGATTATGTCACTCAGGAAACACTGACCGGGTGAATGTTAATAATAGCGGTTCAACTCAGGGAGAAAATCATGTCAGGTGGACTAGGCTTTGCACTGTTGTGCGCGGTAGTTGCAATCTTGTATGGCTTGTTTTCAATCAAATGGATTTTGTCCCGCCCGACCGGCAGCGAGCGAATGCGTGAAATCGCTGCAGCAATCCAGGAAGGTGCGACCGCCTACTTAAGCCGACAATACCTGACCATCGCCGCCGTAGGTGCGGGGCTGTTCGTGATCATTTTCGCAGCCCTGGGCTGGCAAACCGCCATCGGATTTGCAATCGGTGCGCTGCTCTCGGGCGCTGCCGGTTTCATCGGCATGAACGTCTCGGTACGCGCCAATATCCGCACTGCCGAAGCCGCAAAGCAAAGTCTGAATGCGGCGCTGGACATCGCCTTCAAGGGAGGCGCAATCACCGGCATGCTGGTGGTGGGCTTAGGTCTGCTGGGCGTGGCAGGCTACTACGCATTCCTGACCGACACCGGTTCTACCCCGACAGAGGCGACACACGCGCTGGTGGGCCTGGGCTTCGGCGGCTCGCTGATTTCCATCTTCGCAAGGCTGGGCGGCGGAATTTTCACCAAGGGCGCGGATGTCGGTGCTGATCTGGTGGGCAAAGTCGAGGCAGGCATACCCGAAGACGACCCGCGCAATCCTGCGGTGATAGCGGATAACGTAGGCGACAATGTCGGCGATTGCGCCGGGATGGCGGCGGATTTGTTCGAGACTTACGCGGTAACCATCATCGCCACGATGATGCTGGGTGGCTTGCTGATGGCCAATGCGGGGGCCAATGCGGTGATTTACCCGCTGGTACTGGGCGGCTTCTCCATCATCGCCTCCATCGTCGGCACCTTCTTCATCAAGGCCCGGCCCGGGGGCAAGATCATGAACGCGCTGTACCGCGGCCTTGCTGTTTCCGCAGTCCTGGCACTGATCGCCTTCTACCCGATCACCTACTGGATCATGGGGAACAACGGCGTCTATTCTGTCCCCGCGCTGTACGGTTCCACCATCATCGGCCTGTTGCTTACCGCAGCATTAGTCTGGATCACCGAATACTACACCGCGACAGAATATGCGCCGGTGCGCCACATCGCCCAGGCATCCACGACCGGACACGGCACCAACATCATCGCGGGCCTTGGCGTATCCATGAAGTCCACCGCAGCTCCCGTGCTGGCGGTCTGCGCAGCCATCATGGGCGCGTATTCAATGGCAGGCCTGTATGGTATCGCCATTGCCGCCACCGCGATGCTGTCCATGACCGGCATCATCGTAGCCCTTGATGCATACGGCCCGATCACCGACAACGCCGGCGGCATCGCCGAAATGGCCAAGCTGCCGGATGAGGTACGCGTGATTACCGATGCGCTAGATGCCGTTGGCAACACCACCAAGGCCGTCACCAAAGGGTATGCGATCGGCTCAGCAGGACTTGCAGCACTGGTACTGTTCGCCGACTACACTCACGCCCTGGAAGCCCACTTGCACACACCGATGCTGTTCGACCTGTCAAATCACATGGTCATCGTTGGCTTATTTCTCGGCGGCATGATTCCCTACCTGTTTGGCGCGATGGGCATGGAAGCGGTAGGTCGTGCTGCGGGTGCCGTAGTGGTCGAAGTGCGCCGCCAGTTCAGGGAAATCCCCGGCATACTGGCGGGCACCGGCAAACCGGAATATGGCACTTGCGTGGATATGCTGACAAAAGCCGCAATCCGCGAAATGATCGTCCCGTCCCTGCTGCCGGTTGCCGTCCCCGTGGTCGTCGGCCTGACACTGGGCGCGCAGGCACTGGGTGGCGTGCTGGTGGGTACCATCATCACCGGCATCTTCGTCGCCATCTCGATGACCACAGGGGGCGGCGCATGGGATAACGCAAAAAAATACATCGAGGAAGGCAACTATGGCGGCAAAGGCTCCGAGGCGCACAAGGCGGCCGTTACCGGCGACACCGTGGGCGACCCCTACAAGGATACCGCCGGCCCTGCAATCAACCCGTTAATCAAGATCATCAATATCGTCGCCCTGATGATCGTCCCGCTACTGTAAAAATTCAGCTCACCAACAACGCTAATGAATCAGGCCGTTAGATCGCATTGCGGTTGTCTGCCTGACTGAACGGTTCAGCCCGCAAAGCAGGCTTTCGTGAACGGCTGGTTTGCACCATTCCTGCCCTTGCGAGTTGATACCCACTGGGCATCATCCCTGCCAGAATCATTTACATGTTGCTGGTGAATTTTGATTGCAATGCAATCATTTATTTGCTAAATTGCAATCAATGATTACAAAAAGGAATTGTCGTGGCCACTAATTTAGTCGTTCGCAATGTTGAGGAAGATGTAGCCCTTGCGCTGAAGCAACTGGCAGCATCCCACGGAAGAAGCGCGGAAGCGGAACATCGCGAAATTTTGCGTATGGTTTT
>JAUSNM010000095.1 GCA_030645535.1 Gallionella sp.
CTGGCATCAGATTTTCAATGAGATCCAGATGCTGTTGTTCGCCCATCCGCTCAACGAGGCGCGTGAAGCGCGCGGCGAAGCGACAATCAACAGTGTGTGGTTCTGGGGGAATGGCCCCGACCAAGTGATACCGAAAATAACTTACGGCAGCGCGAGTTCGGATGAGGTGCTGGCAGAGATGCTGGCAGCGTCCGCCGGGATTCCATTTGCCCAATGGCAGCCTGAATGGCGCAATTCCCTCTCCCCCGGGAGGGAGAGGGGGCTCTTGGCGGAAGGAAAGCAGTTGCTGGTCTGGACCGGGTTGCGTGCCGCTTTGCAGCAGGGCGATCTCGCGGCGTGGCGCAGCGCCTTGCAACAATTCGAGACGGGTTACGCGCAGCCTTTATGGCAGGCGTTGCGTAAAGGCCAAATTACGCAGCTGCAAGTCGATATTTCAGGCGGCGATAGCCTGTGGCAGGTGCGCCTGGCGCGCGGCGATGCATGGGCATTCTGGCGGCGAACTAAATCTCTGGCCGATTATTCGGTAGAATCAAAAAATAATGAATAGCGGAGGAATCATGGCATTTTGGCAGACGGCGATACAGTATTTTTGGCGCGAGGAAGCACTTTTTGTGCTCAGCTCGGCACTCGGCCTGTCATTTTTTCTGATTTATTTTCTCAGGAACGATCGCAAGAGTGTCATCAATACGCTGATCTTTTTTCTCGCCTGTCAGGCGCTGGCGTTCTTCAGCGGTCTGGTTCACGCAATGCAATTTACCTCTGCTGCCGCGTTATTGCACGAAGCCGCCATCATCGGGTCCGGCATTGCGGTGATCCGGATGTCGGGTTTGCTGGCTTTCCGCATCGTGCTGCCTTCAATCCGGCTGCAACCGCCGCGCATCACCGAAGATATTTTCGTCATCATCGCTTATCTTGCCTGGTGCCTGGTGCGGCTGCGTTACGCGGGCCTTGATCTGGGCAGCATCATCGCCACGTCGGCGATGATCACGGCGGTGGTGGCATTCTCCATGCAGGATACGCTGGGCAATATTCTGGGTGGTCTGGCGTTGCAACTGGATAACTCCATCGAGATCGGTGACTGGGTCAAGGTGGATGAGGTGGTCGGGCGTGTGGTGGACATACGCTGGAGATCCACGCTGGTTGAGACACGCAATTGGGAAACGGTGGTATTTCCCAACAGCCAGTTGATGAAAAACAAGTTTCTGGTGCTGGGCCGGCGCAGCGGACAGGCTGCACAGCTGCGCCGCTGGGTCTGGTTCAATGTCAGTCTGAATACCACGCCCCGCCAGGTGGTCAGGGCGGTCGAGGAGACCATCTCTCTGGCGGATATCAGCAACGTCGCCAAGTTGCCTGCCCCCAATTGCGTGTTGATGGAAATCGACAAGGGGGTGGCACGCTACGCCTTACGCTACTGGCTGACTGACATGGCGGTGGATGATCCGACCGATGCTGCGGTGCGCTGGCATGTCTATACTTCGCTGGAACGTGCCGGTATCCCGCTGGCCGTGGAGCTGCAAAATGTCCACTACGTAAAGGAAAATGAAAAATACGAAGGGGTGGTGCATCAGCGTGAATCTCAGCAGCGCGTCAAGACGCTAAAACACGTTGAATTGTTTGCACAAATGACTGATGAAGAGCTGCGTTCGCTGGCCGAACGGCTCAAGTACGCCCAGTTTGCCAAGGGTAATATCATTTCCAGGCAGGGCGCGGTTGCACACTGGTTGTATATCATCATCAACGGCGAGGCGGAGGTGTATCTCGAAACACCGGATGGTGAGCGGCGCAGTGTGAATACATTGACCAAAGGCAATTTTTTTGGCGAAATGGGCATGATGACCGGTGCGCCGCGTTCCGCCTCGGTGATCGCCAATACCGATGTGGAGTGCTACCGCCTCGACAAGGAGGCTTTTGCCGGAATCATGCAGGCCCGGCCCGGTCTGGCGGAGGAAATTACGCATATATTGGTGGAACGGCGCGCGCAGCTTGACAGCGTGCTGCACAACCTCGACGAGCAAACAAGGCGGCAGGAAAAGAGTTCTCAACACAATGAACTGTTGGAGACCGTCAAACGATTCTTCGGTTTGTAGTATCATCGCGCCGCCACCGGTTGGGTACTCGCCGGAAGAATTTATTAAAATCAGTCGCTAGTCGCTAGTCGCTAGTTACTGGATGTTAGTTATTAGCCAGGATTAAATATGAAAATTACATTTTTGGACTTTGAAAGTCCCATTGCAGAGTTGGAAGACAAAATCGAGCAGTTGCGTGGAGTACACGATGATACTGCGGCGCTCGACATCGCGGATGAAATTGCACAGCTGTCGAAGAAAAGCGAAACCCTGACTAAAGATATTTATGCCAAGCTCACTCCCTGGCAAATATCGAAGGTGTCTCGCCATCCGCAGCGTCCCTATACGCTTGATTATGTTGAACATTTGTTTACAGATTTCGAGGAATTGCACGGCGACCGCACTTTTGCCGACGACAAGGCAATCGTGGGCGGCCTGGCGCGATTTAACGGGCAGAGCGTCATGGTGATCGGCCATCAAAAAGGGCGCGACACCAAGGAAAAAATCGTGCGCAATTTCGGTATGCCGCGTCCTGAAGGGTATCGCAAAGCGATGCGCCTGATGCGTCTGGCCGAAAAATTCGGCATTCCCGTCATGACCTTCGTCGATACACCCGGCGCATATCCAGGCGTGAATGCGGAAGAGCGCGGTCAGTCTGAAGCCATCGGGCGCAATCTGTATGAAATGAGTGAATTGCGCGTGCCGATCATCTGCACCATCATCGGTGAAGGCGGCTCGGGCGGCGCGTTGGCGATTGCGGTGGGGGACGCCATGCTGATGCTGCAATACAGCACCTATTCGGTTATTTCGCCGGAAGGCTGTGCGTCGATCCTGTGGAAGAGTGCCGACAAGGCCGAGGATGCAGCGGCGACATTGGGTATCACGGCAACCCGTCTGAAGTCGCTGGGGATCGTGGACAAGATCATCAGCGAACCTTTGGGCGGCGCGCATCGCGATTATCCCGCGATCATGCAAAACGTGAAGAAGGCGTTGCAAGACGCGCTGAAAATCGCACAATCCAAATCAACCAACGACTTGTTGCATGACCGCTTCAATCGCCTGATGAGTTATGGCAAGTTCAAGGAAGTCGAGCTCACTTAACCTGGCTTGCCGGGTCGCAGCGGACACGCCGCTACCCGAGGGCAGTTCCATTCTGGTCGGCTTGAGCGGCGGGGTGGACTCGGTGGTGCTGCTGCACCTGCTGCATCAACTCGCCCCGCGGTTTTCCTGGCAACTGTCAGCGATGCACGTTCATCACGGCATCAGCCCGAATGCGGATGCATGGGCGCAATTCTGTGCCGGGCTGTGCGCAAGTCACGACATCCCGCTGCATATCGAACAGGTAGACATCAAGCCGCTGCGTGCGCACGGCATCGAAGCGGCTGCCCGCAAGTTACGTCATGCGGCGTTTGCAGCGCTGCGATGCGACTTTGTGGCACTCGCACATCACGCCGACGATCAGGTGGAAACCTTGTTTCTGCAACTGCTGCGCGGCGCGGGTGTGCGCGGTGCGAGCGTGATGCCTGTCCTGAGCCCGTCGAAGCGGCCGCAGCTCTCCGGGCGTACAGGTCCGCTCAACGGGCATGGCAAGAATTACACAGGCCATGCCCGTTCCCCTCTCCTCAACCCTCTCCCGCAGGCGAGCGAGGGGGCAAACGAATCGCTGCGCGAGTTTCAAGTAAAAACTGTTCGTCCCTTGCTGCACTGTACGCGTCAGGAAATTCTGGATTACGCCGCAGCGCAGAATCTTGAATGGATAGAGGACGAGAGCAATGCGGATGACAGCTACCCGCGCAATTTCCTGCGCCACCGCCTGCTGCCGTTGATGTCCGAAAAATTTCCCTCCTACCGCGACACCCTGGCGCGCAGCACACAACATTTCGCCGAAGCCGCTGAGCTGCTCGATGATCTGGCATGTATGGATGCTGCAGGTGCCATCCAGGACAACACGCTGGGTGTTGCTGCGTTGCAGGCGTTGAGCTTGCCGCGTGCCAAAAATCTGCTGCGCTACTATCTGCATCAACTCAAAGTGCCGATGCCGCAAGTCGTGCAACTCGATGACATGCTGCATCAACTGTGCGCGGCACGAGAGGATGCGACGGTGTGCGTCAGTTTTGGCGGTGGCGACTGGCAGGTGCGACGTTATCGGGGCCGCGTTTATGCGTTGCACGCGTTGGGTGAATTCGACCGTAATTTTGTATTGCAGTGGCAGGGTGAAGCGGTGCTGGATTGGCCTGCGCTGGCCTCATGCGTCACATTTCAACACGGCACGGGGCAGGGTATCAGTGTTGCGAAATTGCAACGCGCCCCCGTCACATTGCGGCAGCGGCAGGGCGGGGAATCGCTGCGCCCTCAGCCTCATGCCGCAACCCGCACGCTGAAAAACCTGCTTCAGGAATATTGCATTCCGCCCTGGCAGCGCGACAGATGGCCATTGTTGTATTGCGGCGATGAACTGGTTTGCGTGCCGGGCGTGGCGATTGCGGCGGAGTATCAGGTGGCAGCGGACGGGGCGGGAATTACGGTATGCCTGACTGAACCGCAGGCACTTCACGCCGTGCGATAGCCGATTCAGGTCAAGGGTTGGCTGGTTTTTTTGACCATTCGATCTGCTTTGTCGGTTTTTTGCCAGATTCGGTGGTGCCCTGAGATTGAGGCTCATGCATCAGCGGATGCGCCAGTTCTTCGTCAGTCAGCTCAATCTTTGCCGGGTACCGTGTCTTTCCCCTGGCAACGTTGGATTTTACGGGTGATGCTTCTTGTGCAGGGCGCTCTGCTTTGCGTTGTTCAACCTTGGTTTCTTGCTGTGCTTTGGGTTTGGTCACATTCGTGTCGGCAGGTTGCCGGGCAGGCGCATCTGCTTTAACTTTTGCTGCCGGAGCCGGAGCTGGAGCCGGAACCGGAACCGGAACTGGAGCTGGAACCGGAGCCGGAGCCGCTTTGGCAGGCTTGACGTGTTCGGTTTTTTCACTGCTTAGTTGTTCTTTGCCAGGTTTGCTTTTGATCGCAGATTCAGGCTTCTGCAGCAGTGGATGCGCCGGCTTCTTATCAGTTGGCACCGCCTTTTTCGGCTGCCGAGTCTTGACTTTGGTGTCGTCGCTTTTCACTACCTTGGCGCCGTCGCTTTTCGTCATTTTGGCGGCTTGTGCACGGCGCTCGGATATGTGCCTGGCTACTTCTGAGTTGATCTCGGCACGGCGTTGCGCTTCTTGCGCATTAAGTCGCGCATTTCGCTGTCCATTGTGTCGTGTCGATCCGGCATCACGCTCTGCACGCGCTTCTTGTTGTGCTTTCAGCTTGGCGGCTTTCGCCTCAATATTGGCCTGCTTGTAGGCTTGTATTTCAGCTTCCAGTGCGGCATCGGCGGCGGCTTTTTGCATGGCCTGTTCTGCGGCCTGGACGGCAGCCACTCGTTCAGCTTCAATGCGTGCTGCCTCCGCACGAGCGGCCTCAGCGGCTTTGAGGCGTTCGGCTTCGTCATGGGCCAGCTGCTGCTCTTTAGCCTGTCGGCGGCTCAAACTGTTTTTGGCAATCGCATCGCGCCGTGCCAGATAAGCATTGCGGCTATTTACATCGCTGGCATTGTTGGCTGCGGTACTCAGCCATTTGATGGCAGTTGCACTGTCCTGTGCCACACCCAGTCCGTTTTCGTAACATTCGCCCAATCTGGCATGTGCGATGGCATTGCCCTGATCAGCTGCCAGGCGATACCACTTGATGGCTTCCGGGTAGTCTTGCGATACGCCTTGTCCCTCTGCGTACATTTCACCGATGTGCAACTGGGCAGATGCATTGCCCTGCTTTGCAGATAAGACTAACCAGCGCATCGCTTTTTTGAAGTCTTGCGGTATCCCTTGTCCATTTGCATACAATTCGCCCAAATTGGCCTGGGCTTGCGCATGACCTTGTTCGGCCGCTGCCAGATACCATTGCATGGCCACGCGGTAATCTTTCAGGATGACTTGACCTTGTGTATACAATACGCCCAGATTATATTGTGCGACCGGATTTCCTTGGCTAGCCAGGGGCAGGAACAGTGTCGCGGCTTTCGCGTAATCACCCGCTTCCT
>JAUSNM010000116.1 GCA_030645535.1 Gallionella sp.
GGTCGCACCGGTCAACGATTTACGCAGCTCTTCGAGCACCCAGGCCAAAGGCCCGAGGTCGTGGGTCACCGGTTCATTGGCGCCAGTCGGGGCAGCGTTTTCTTGCATGGGATCGTGCACTCCTGGGGACAACAAGTTCAGCCTGAATGGGCTCAGGCAATCTTGAATCGTGATACTGACTGCCGCAACTCTTCGGCCATTTTCGAGAGTTCACGGACTTGAGCAGCCGTGGAACGCGTTCCTTCACCGGTCTGTTCGGTCACCGCAAAAATGTGTTGAATGTTGTCTGCCACGACATTGGCCAGATTGGCCTCGCGCGAGGTCGAACTGGAGATTTGTTCGATCAGCTCGGCCAGACGTCGGGAGACTTGGTCAATTTCAGTCAGCGCGGTACCTGCGTTATCCGACAGCTTGGCGCCTTCCACCACCCCTTGGGTTGAACGCTCCATGGCGCCCACAGCATCTTGGGTGTCGGTCTGAATCGCCTTCACCAGTGCCGAAATCTGGCGCGTCGCATCTGCCGACCGCTCGGCGAGTCGCTGCACTTCCTCGGCCACCACAGAAAAGCCGCGTCCGGCTTCGCCTGCCGAGGCCGCCTGAATAGCAGCGTTGAGGGCCAGCACGTTGGTCTGCTCGGTAATGTCAGAGATCAGCTCCGTGATTTCACCAATTTCCTGGGACGACTCACCCAGGCGTTTGATCCGTTTGGACGTTTCCTGAATCTGGTCCCGAATCGAGTTCATGCCGCCAATGGCGTTCTGCACCGCTTGCAATCCGACCTCGGCCGCGCGCAGCGACTGGCGCGCCACGGAGGCGGATTCCTGCGCCTGCACCGATACTTCATTGATTCGGGACGCCATGTCCACCACCGAGCGGCCGGTCTCCCGGATCTCATGCAGCTGCTCGTTGGAGGCGGCCAGAAGTTCGGTGGACGTGGTGTCCACGTCAGCCGTGGTCTGCGCCACACGGGCGGCCGTGTTTTGCACGTTACCCACCAGCGACCGCAGCTCTTCCACGGTGTAGTTCACGGAGTCGGCAATGGCGCCGGTGATATCCTCGGTGACGGTCGCCTCCTGCGTCAAATCGCCCTCGGCGACGGTCTGCAGTTCATTCATCAAACGCAAAATCGCGGCCTGATTGGCATCGTTTACCCGCTTGGCCTCCTGCTCCTGGCGTTCGGCATCGACCCGCTGGGTTTCGGCGGCAATCTGGCGCTTGCGGCTGTCCAGCAACTGGACATAGGACAGCCCCGCCGCGCAAAGCATGGCCAACAAGGCAGCGCCCACCAGCATCGACACGGCGACCAGTCCAAGGCCCGTATGCGACGACAGCTCGCGCTGCAAGGACTCGAGACTTCGACGCAGCGGTTCGCTGTCCGCGACAATGGATACTTGCGCTTCACGTGCCGAAACCAGCCCCTGCAGATTGCCCAAGATGGCGCCGG
>JAUSNM010000008.1 GCA_030645535.1 Gallionella sp.
CGCTGGCGGTACGGCGCCCTTCATGCTGTTAACGCTCATATGCCCAGGTAAGCTGACTTGACCTGCTCGTTGACCAGCAATTCGCTGCCGGCCCCCTCAAGAACGGTTTGTCCGGTTTCGATTACATAGGCGTAATCGGCGATCGCGAGCGCCTGCTGGGCGTTCTGTTCGACCAGGAAAACCGTCTTGCCATGTTCGCGCAGGCTGATGATGGCATTGAATATCTCCTGGATCAGCAGCGGCGCCAGACCCATCGAAGGTTCGTCCAGCAACAGCAGTTTCGGCCTGCCCATGAGCGCCCGCGCCATGGCCAGCATCTGCTGCTGTCCGCCGGACAGCGTTCCCGCTGCCTGCCTGAATTTCTGCTTGAGGATGGGGAACATCGCGTACATCTGTTCCATGTCTTCCTGGATGGTTTCCTTGTCGCTGCGGGTGTAGGCGCCCAGGCGCAGGTTGTCTTCCACCGTGAGCGGACCGAACACCTGCCGCCCTTCCGGCACCTGGCAGATGCCGAGCCGGACGCGTTGGTCCGGGCGCATGTGGGTGATGTCCTGCCCGGCGAAACTGATCTCGCCGCCGCTGGCCTTCTGCACGCCTGAAATCGCCCTCAGCAATGTCGTCTTGCCCGCGCCGTTGGCACCGACCAGCGCGACCAGCTGGCCCTGCCTGACCTGGACCGTGACGCCGCGCAGCGCTTCGATGCGCCCGTAGTGACTGGTCAAGTTGCTGACCGCGAGCAGCACCGGATGATCTTCGGCAGCGGGCTTCTTCTCGGCCACCAGGCCGAAGCCGACCGGCGCCGGCGCCTGGTTGACGATGCGCGACATCCGCGCGCGGAACTCGACCAGCGCCTGCTCGCCGAAGGACGGATCGGCGCTGTCGGCAAACGCGGAATTTATTTCGTCCCAGTCGACGTCGGTCAGCGTCCTGCGCGCCAGGGGGAAGAGATCGCTTTCCTCCTTCATGATGTGCCGCCGCATCATCGCTATATAGTCTTCGAGCGCCTGCCGGAACTCGGCAGCGCCGGCCGGATAGTCGCGCACGACGGCCTGCATCTGGGCACGCAAGCCGGCAACCGCGTCAGGGGTGCCGGCATGCTCGCGCTTGAACTGCGCGATCATGTCGTTGCCTTCGCTGCTGCGCTCGAGCACGGCCCGATACAGGTAGGTCTCTTCCTTCGGCTCATGCACCCGCTCGACGTACTGCTCGATGTAATCGAGGATCAGGTCGAACAGCTCGGCATCCGGCTTGTGCTCCGGCTCGGCGCAATGCTTGCACAGTTCTTCGAGCACCACCGTCAGCTGCCACATGCTGCGATGCTCGGTGCTGATGATCTCCAGCGCCTGCGTCACGAATCTCTCCCCTGCATCCTGCTCATACGTTGCTGCCTAAATAAGCGGCAATGACATCCGGGTTCTCGCGAACTTCGCGGGCGGTCCCCTCGGCCAGCTTCTTGCCGTAGTCGAGCACCAGGATGCGATCGGAAATGTTCATCACCATTTTCATGTCGTGCTCGACCAGCACCACCGTGACATCGTTGTCGGCAACCTTGCGCACCAGCTCGTCGATCTCTGCGGTTTCCTTCGAATTCAGTCCGGCCGCCGGCTCGTCGAGGAAAAGTATCTGCGGCTTGGCGGCCAGCGCGCGGGCAATCTCCAACCGCTTCAGGGCGCCATAGGGCATCGAGTTCGCCGCCATGGTCCAGTAGTTCTCCAGGCCGACGAAGCGCATCAGCTCGCGTGCCTCGTCCCGCAGCTGCGCATCGCGCCGGGCGAGTCCCGGCAGGCGCAGCATGGCCGTGACCAGGTTGCGGTCGAGCTGCAGGTGGGCGCCGACCATGACGTTCTCCAGCGCCGTCATGTTCATGCAGATCTGCAGGTTCTGGAAGGTCCTGGCCATTCCCTTCAGGGCCAGTTCATGCGGCGCGGCGCCGGCAATCGACTGGCCATCGAGCCGGATATCGCCCTCGCTCGGCGTATAGACCCCGGTGATCAGGTTGAACAGGGTGGTCTTGCCGGCGCCGTTGGGTCCGATCACGGAATACACCAGCCCGCGCTCAACCGCAAAACTGACATCCTGCACGGCCTTGACGCCGCCGAAGGCCTTGGAAAGATTGACGACTTCGAGCAGCGCCATCACTGATCTTTCCGGTCGCTGCGGCCAAAGCGCGCGGCCAGTGTGGGCACCAGTCCCTTGGGCAGGAAAATCATGCAAAACATCAGAATCGAGCCGAACGCCACCGTCTCCCAGCCCTCGAAGGTCGACAGCGCCTGGGGCAAGGCCGTCAGCAGAACCGCGCCGATCAGCGAGCCGTAAATCGAGGCCATGCCGCCGATCACGACCATGGTGACCAGCTCGATGGAGTGAAAGAAGTCGGCAATATTGGGC
>JAUSNM010000010.1 GCA_030645535.1 Gallionella sp.
TATAAAGTCCGTTCCCAGTGGTGTCAGGGAGGTCTTGAACCCACTTAAATTTAATCAAGGACAAAACATGAAAAAAATCGTTCTCTCTATCGCAGCTGTTATGGCCGCAGCTGCATTCGCTCCAGAAGCGTCTGCTGTTCCAGTTTTCGCACGTCAGACCGGCATGGCTTGCTCTGCATGTCACTTCCAGCATTTCCCATTGTTGAATGGCTTCGGTCGTGCATTCAAGGCAGCTGGTTTCACCATGATGGGCGCACAAGCTAAAGTTGAAGGCGAACATCTGGATATTCCAGCTAACCTGAACTTCGGCGTGTTGACAACAACCGTTTACCAGCAGCAGTCATCTGCAACAGGCGGCGCTGTTAATGGCGGCGCTTCTCGTTGGTTGGTTCCTGGTACCGGCGGTGAGCTGTCATTGTTCTTGGGTGGTCGTATCGCTGAATTCGCAGGTTTCCTGAGCGAAGTTGGTCTGGGTTATGGTGGTGCTGCAACTCAAGGCGCCGGTGCTGGCGCTGCTAAACTGGCTCTGTTGTTCCCGGTTGGCGATGCACGCGTAGGTATGGTAATTCACTCCAGCAATGGTCAAGGCGTTGCATACAGCTTTGAAAACCTGAACACCGGTGCAGTTAACACGCACAAACTGGCTGCTCAAAACGGTCCAGCTAACCAACACGTTCGCGTTTACTCTGCTTCCCAGTACTTCAATACAGCTACTGCCGCAACCGGTATTTCTGCTGTAGCTAACAACAGCATGGGTTTCATCGTGCTCGGCAAGTATGAAACAGCGGGTAACAAGGCAGTAACTGGTGCTAACGGTCTGCCACTGACTTATGTTCGTGCAGCTGCTACGATCGACCTGGCTGGTTTTGATGCAGGTTTCGGTATCCAGAACTTCAGCGGTACCAGCGCTACAACCGGTTCTAACACCAAGCTGACAGTTATCGACGGTCAGTTGCAAGGTGAAGTAGCTGGCTTGCCAGCTGGTTTGTACGCATCTTACGGTCGTGCACCTACGGCTGTACTGAATGCTCTGGCACCAGCTGCAGCTGCTGGCGTTACCTTCAATGCAGGCCCTAACTCGGCTTCTTCGTTCAACATCGGCGGCGAAATCGGTATCATTCCTCATATCTCGACTTTGCAATTGGCATTGCGTTCAGCTAAGACTGGCGCAGTTGCAAACAACAAAGATAACGCGATCATGTTGGGCGCTACTTACGAGTTGGCTCAAAACATCGAGCTGAGCTTGACTCACACGACTCAGTCAGGTTCTGCATGGAATGCAGTTGCCGGTGTGACTCCAGTTGGCAAGTCAGCAACAACTCTGATGATGGAAGCATTGTTCTAAGCTAAGGCTAAAACATAAAGCTTGCACAGGATGGGTTAACCAGAACATCGGCTGACTCATCCGGCAACAGGAAGTAAAAGCAAAAAGGGAGACGAAAGTCTCCCTTTTTGCTTTTAAGGGCAGGGGTGGTTCTTCGGCTGTCGCTCAGGTCAGGCTTAATGTCCTCCTGTTTTTTTACGCCCGCATTATGCGCAGTAATGGATGAGCTGTGGTAAGCTTCGCAACGTGTTTTACTCTGTTTTTTACCGCCTTTTATGTCACCAGTTTCCTCGCTTGCCAAAACCCTGATTCGTCCTGAAATACTCGCGCTGCACGCCTATCATGTGCCCGATTGCGCAGGTTTGATCAAGCTGGACGCGATGGAGAATCCCTATCTTGTGCCGCAGCCGTTGCGCGATGAGATCGCCTCAGTTGTCGCTGCCGCTCACATCAACCGTTATCCCGATCCGAATCCGCATGCCTTGAAAGAACAAATCCGCCTGTTGCTGGAGTTGCCGGAAGGGATGGATGTGTTGCTGGGCAATGGTTCGGATGAGCTGATTCAGCTGCTTGCTATGGCGGTGAACAAGCCGGGGGCTGTTCTGCTTTCCGTTGAGCCGTCATTTGTCATGTACAAGATGATCGCGACCTTTATCGGCATGCGCTATGTGGGCGTGCCCCTGCGAACCAATTCCGGGCCATCTGATTTTTCTCTGGATCTGATCTCGACGCTGGATGCCATTCATCGCGAACAACCCGCGCTGATATTCCTGGCCTACCCTAACAATCCGACCGGCAATCTGTTTTCGCATGATGACGTGCGCCGGATTATCGATGCTGCACCTGGGCTCGTGGTGATCGACGAAGCGTATTACGCATTCGCCAGCGACAGTTTCGTGCCGCAGCTGACCCACTATCCCAACTTGCTGGTAATGCGCACGTTTTCCAAGCTCGGCATGGCCGGCTTGCGACTGGGTTTTTTGGTGGGCAGTTCTGTCTGGCTGGAACAGCTGGAAAAGCTGCGTTTGCCGTATAATGTCGGGGTGTTGCCGCAGCTGGTCGCAGAAAAGCTACTTGAAAACCATGGGGTGCTGTTGCAGCAAGCCGATCAGATCAAGCTGGATCGTGCCGCTCTGTATCAACAACTGGTTTCAATGGCGGGCGTGGAGGTTTATTCGTCCGAGGCTAATTTCCTGTTGTTCCGCGTGGCAAATGCAACGGCGGTTTTCAACGGTTTGAAACAGCGCGGTGTGCTGATCAAGAATCTGAACGGCGGGCATCCGATGCTAAACAATTGTCTGCGCGTGACGGTTGGTACACCTGAAGAAAACGAACTATTTATTTCTGCATTGCAAGACACCATTCATCAAACTGTTTGAGGCGAAACATGCGCAGCGCTAAAGTTACACGCAACACTCTGGAAACCCAGATCACAGTTGAACTGGAGCTTGACGGCACCGGTAAATCCAGTTTTGATACCGGTTTGCCGTTCCTCGATCACATGCTCGATCAGATCGCGCGCCACGGCTTACTGGACATCAGCGTCGTGGCCCGTGGTGATCTGCACATCGATGCGCATCACACCGTGGAAGACTTGGGGATAACGCTGGGTCAGGCATTCAACAGGGCGGTCGGTGACAAGAAGGGCTTGACCCGTTATGGTCACGCTTATGTGCCGCTGGATGAGGCGTTGTCTCGCGTCGTGCTGGATTTGTCCGGTCGCCCCGGGCTGATGTTCAATTGCGAATTCGTGCGCGGCAGCATCGGTTTGTTCGATGTGGATTTGTTTCATGAGTTTTTTCAGGGTTTCGTCAATCACGCGCTGGTGACCTTGCATATTGACAATCTGGCAGGTTCAAACGCGCATCATCAGGCCGAGACGATCTTCAAGGCATTCGGTCGTGCTTTGCGCATGGCGATAGAGACAGATCCGCGCATGGCCGGCATGATCCCGTCCACCAAAGGGTCGCTTTAAATGATCGATGTCGCGATAGTTGATTACGGCATGGGAAACTTGCGCTCGGTCGAGCAGGCCTTGCGCCATGTCGCACCGGAAGCGAATATCGTCGTGACGGACGAGGCTGCGGTGATTGAACAGGCGGGACGTGTGGTGTTTCCGGGACAAGGCGCGATGCCTGACTGCATGCGCGAACTGGATGCGCGCGGTTTGCGCAGCGCCGTGGTGCACGCGTCACGCAGCAAACCCTTCCTCGGTATTTGCATCGGTTTGCAAATGCTGTTTGAACATAGCGCGGAAGGCGATGTGGCAGGCCTCGGTGTGTTACAGGGTGAAGTCGTGCGTTTTGCCAGCAACATGCAGGATGCGCAAGGTCATAAACTCAAAGTGCCGCACATGGGCTGGAATCAGGTACATCACCTGACGGACCATGTGTTGTGGGACGGCATAGATCAGGATGCGCGTTTCTATTATGTGCATAGCTATTATGTCAAACCTCAGGTTGATACCTTGATTCAGGCAACCAGCGATTATCCGCAGCCGTTTGTGTGTGCGGTGGCGCAAGAGAATTTATTCGGAGTGCAATTTCACCCGGAAAAAAGCCAAGCGGCAGGGCTAAAGCTGCTGCAAAACTTTGTGCAATGGAATCCTTAACTTAATAACTTATTCGCCATGCTAATAATTCCTGCTATTGATTTAAAAGACGGTCATTGTGTTCGCCTCAAGCAAGGCTTGATGGAAGAATCAACCGTGTTCTCCGAAGACCCCGCAGCTACTGCGCAGCATTGGCTGGCTCAGGGTGCGAGACGCCTGCATCTTGTCGACCTGAACGGCGCGTTTGCCGGCAAGCCAAAGAACGAAGCTGCCGTGCGCAGCATCATTCAGGCGGTCGGCGCCGACGTGCCGGTGCAACTGGGTGGCGGTATCCGCGATCTGGAAACCATCGAGCGTTATCTCGATCTGGGCGTGACCTACATCATCGTCGGCACAGCGGCTGTGAAAGTGCCCGGCTTCCTGCATGAAGCCTGCGATGCATTTCCCGGCCATATCATGGTAGGTCTTGACGCCAAGGGCGGCAAGGTCGCGGTGAATGGCTGGTCGAAACTCACCGGTCACGATGTGGGCGATCTTGCCAAACGCTTCGAAGATTATGGCGTGGAAGCGATCATTTATACCGACATCGGCCGCGATGGCATGCTGACGGGTGTGAACATCGAAGCGACGGTAGAGCTCGCGCGGCCTTTGCATGTGCCTGTTGTCGCCAGTGGCGGTATTACCAATCTGGATGATGTGCGCCGTCTTTGCGCGGTACAGGGTGAGGGGATTACGGGTGCGATCACCGGCCGTGCAATTTATGAGGGCACGCTGGATTTCCGTGCTGCGCAAGCCCTGGCAGACAAATTGTCGCCCAAGCTCTAACGGGCATGATGTCGAACCAAATTATGAAACTAGCTATGCCCGTTCTCCCTCTCTCCTTACTCTCTCCCGTTCACGGGCGAGAGAGACGTGGTCTCGCTATACGAGGCTCACGTTAATTATGCTGGCAAAACGTATTATCCCCTGTCTCGATGTGACCCGCGGACGCGTGGTCAAAGGCGTCAGTTTTGTCGAATTGCGTGATGCAGGGGACCCTGTGGAAATCGCCCGTCGTTACGACGAGCAGGGCGCAGATGAACTTACGTTCCTCGACATTACGGCAAGCTCCGACGACAGAGGCATCATCTTTCGCATCATCGAACAGGTCGCATCCCAGGTGTTCATTCCACTGACTGTCGGTGGCGGTGTGCGTGAGGTAGGCGATGTGCGCAACCTGCTGAATGCGGGCGCGGACAAGGTTAGCATCAATACCTCGGCCGTCCTCAATCCTCAACTGGTAGCGGATGCGGCAAGCCGTTACGGTTCTCAGTGCATCGTCGTGGCAATCGACGCCAAACAGGTAGCCCCTGAACGCTGGGAAGTGTTCACACACGGCGGGCGCAATGCCACGGGTCTTGATGTGGTGGAGTGGGCGAAAAAGATGCAGCTGCTGGGCGCGGGCGAGATACTGCTGACCAGCATGGATCGCGACGGACAGAAAAACGGTTTCGATCTGGCGTTGACGCGGCGGGTCACCGATGCGCTGGAAATCCCGGTGATTGCCAGCGGCGGCGTGGGTAATTTGCAGCATCTTGCCGATGGTGTGACGCAGGGTGGCGCTGATGCCGTACTGGCGGCGAGTATTTTTCACTTCGGCGAATATACGGTGCAGCAGGCTAAACAATACATGGCCTCCCAAGGCATCGAGGTGCGGCTGTGAAAGCAGGATTCAGGATGCAGGATGCAGGATTCACAAAAGAAACTTGGCTGAACAAGGTGAACTGGTCGGATGACGGCCTGGTGCCTGCCATCGCTCAGGATGCGTTGACCGGGCGCGTGCTGATGGTGGCGTGGATGAATCGCGAGGCATTGCTGCTGACCTGGCAAAAGAGCGAGGCGGTCTATTGGTCGCGCTCACGCAGGAAGCTTTGGCACAAGGGCGAGGAATCCGGCCATATTCAGAAGGTCAAGGAAATCCGTCTGGATTGCGATGCGGATGTCATCCTGCTGCAAATCGAGCAGCAGGGCGGCATCGCCTGTCATACCGGGCGGCAAAGTTGCTTCTTCACGCGTCTGGAACGCGGGCAGTGGCAGGAAGTTGATGCAGTGCTCAAATCGCCCGACGAGATCTACAATAAAAAAGCTAGTAGCTAGTAGCTAGTAGCTAGTAGCTAGTAGCTAGTAGCTAGTAGCTAGTCGTTAGCCGAGTTCCTAGGATAAGTATGACACAGAATATTTTACAAAAACTGACGGAAACCATAGAAGCGCGCAAACTGGCGTCTCCCGACAGCTCTTACGTTGCAAAGTTATTCAGCAAGGGCGAAGATGCCATTCTGAAGAAGATCGGCGAGGAAGCGACTGAGACGATATTGGCCAGCAAGGCGTGCGACAAGTCTCACATCGTCTATGAAACAGCCGATTTATGGTTTCATTGCATGGTGATGCTCTCTCATCACGGCCTGTCTGCTGATGATGTGTTGAACGAATTGGCACGCCGCGAAGGGTTGTCGGGTATCGCTGAAAAGAACAGCAGAATTAACGAGCATGGAAGTGATGTTCCCGCATGAATTGCAATATGCCATACTCGTTGCCCTCTTTGCAATCCTCTCCCGCAAGCGGGCGAGGAGGCATGCAAATCGCTGCGCAAGTTTTTGTTAGGGCCTAAGAATGAGCGACTGCCTGTTTTGCAAGATTACACGCGGTGAGATACCATGCACCAAGGTGTATGAAGATGACGAAGTGCTGGCGTTTCACGACATCCATCCTGTCGCACCGGTGCATTTCATGCTGATTCCAAAGCTGCATTTAGCCTCTTTGGCTGATGCAGAAGAGGCTCATGCGGCTTTGTTGGGCAGGATGTTGCTGTTGGCGCCTAAGCTGGCGAAAGAGCAGGGGCTGGATCAAGGTTTTCGCACGGTGATTAACACGGGCAAAGGTGGCGGCCAGGAAGTGTTTCATTTGCATATACACGTCATAGGTGGCGGCAATATTCCGCCTATGGTTCGGCGCGGTTAATTTAAAAGGGGATCGAAATGGGTTCATTGAGCATTTGGCATTGGTTGATCGTGTTGGTCGTGGTGATGTTGATATTTGGCACCAAGAAGTTGCGCAATATCGGCAGCGATCTGGGCGGCGCCGTGAAGGGCTTCAAGGAAGGCATGGGAACGCCTGCTGATGAACCTGCAAAACAGATCAAGGAAGATGGTCAGACCATCGAAGGCGAAGTCAAAAGCAAAACGCACAGCAATATTTAACGTGAACATTGCACGCTGAAGGGCAATCATGTTCGACTTTAGCCTGGCTGAACTGATGGTGGTGATGGTGGTGGCGCTGGTCGTCATCGGGCCTGAACGACTGCCGAAAGTGGCGCGTACCCTCGGCCATCTTTATGGGCGTGCGCAGCGTTATGTGAATGGCGTTAAAGCCGATATCACGCGCGACATGGCGATGGATGATTACCGCCAGTTGCAGCAGAAAATCCAGGCAGAAGCCACCGCCTTGCAACAGTCGGTGCAGCAAGCGAGTGTGGCGGTTGATGAGCAGGTGCAACAACTCAATCGCGCAGTTGCAAATCCTGTCCCCGAGCCGTCGCATCCTTTGCCACCGCCTGCCGAACCGCCTAAATCCTGATGAGTACCAGCGAGAGCTTCATCGCGCACCTGATCGAATTGCGAACCCGTCTGCTGCATAGCGCAGTGGCTTTGCTGCTGGTGTTTATTTGTCTGTTTCCCTGGGCGTCCGATCTTTACGCGCTGTTGGCGCAACCGCTATTGGCAAAATTGCCCAAAGGCGGGCAGATGATCGCCACCGATGTCACTACGCCGTTCTTCGTGCCGCTCAAGGTGGCTCTTATGGCGGCCTTTCTGATCTCTCTGCCGTATATCCTCTATCAAGTCTGGCGTTTCGTAGCACCCGGTTTGTATGCACACGAGAAACGTCTGGTTGTGCCTTTGATTTTCGCCAGCACGGTGCTGTTCTTCTGTGGCATGGCCTTCGCCTACTTTGCCGTGTTTCCGGTGGTGTTCGGGTTTATCACGGCCTCAGCGCCGATAGGCGTGGCGGTGATGACCGACATCGACAAATATCTCAGCTTTGTGTTGTCCATGTTCATGGCCTTTGGCATCACCTTCCAGGTGCCGGTTGCGGTGATTCTGCTGGTGCGGATGAATTTCGTGTCCATCGAAAAATTGCGGGAAATTCGTCCTTATGTCGTGGTCGGCGCATTCGTGCTTGGAGCGATTTTCACGCCTCCCGACGTGGTTTCGCAGTTCATGCTGGCGATGCCGCTTTGGTTGCTGTATGAAGCCGGCATTGTGGTAGCTAGCTGGACCAAACCCGTTGAAAAACCGGCGCAGCAAGTCAGCCGTTTCTAGGCAATGACCAATACCCCCGAAACGCCCAACCTGCTGATTGAACTGATCGTTCATGCCGAGCCATCCAGTCTGATCTGGCAGTTCGGTATCATCGCCCTGATCATGCTGCTGGCCTGGTGGTTTGATGCACTGATCCAGAAAAAACTGATAACCACTGATACGCCTCAGCACGTGGCAATCAAAAGCGTAAAACGCATTACCTTCCCTGTTTTCATGTTGCTGGGCGTGTTGCTGGCGCGCATCGTGTTCAAACATTTTGGCCTGCCCGTCAGTTTGCTCAAACTGGCGATCCCGCTACTGTTGTCATTAGTCTTTATACGCCTGCTGGTTTATGTGTTACACAAGGTGTTTCCGAATTCTTCCAAGCTCAAATCCTGGGAGTTGAGCATAGCCGGACTTGCGTGGATAGTGGTCGCCCTTCATGTAACCGGCTTGCTCGATGCCGTGCTGGCTGCCATGCAAGAGATGAGCTTCCATCTGGGGCGTCAACCTGTATCCCTCCTGGTCATCCTGCAAGGCTTGATTTCGATTGCCGCAACTGTGCTGGCTGCACTTTGGCTTGGGCGCTTTTTGGAAGTTCGCATCATGCGCATGGAGGAGATGGATACCAGTTCGCGCGTGTTGTTGAATAAGGTCCTCCGTGGCGCGCTGCTGGTCATCTCGATATTGGTCGCACTGTCGTTAGTCGGCATAGACATACGTGTGCTTTCCGTATTCGGTGGCGCCTTGGGTGTCGGCCTGGGCTTTGGCTTGCAACGCATCGCCAGCAATTACATCTGTGGCTTCATCATTCTGCTGGATAAATCCATCCGTTTGGGCGATGTGATTACGCTGGATAATCGGGTTGGCACGGTGAGCAGTCTGACGGGGCGTTATATGGTGCTGCGCGGGCAGGATGGCGCGGAGTCATTGATCCCGAATGAAACGGCGATTACCCAGACGCTGGTCAATCACTCTTTTTCAGATCGCAAGGTTCGTATCAAGATTACCTTGCAGGTCGCCTACAGCAGTCCGCTGGAAACTGCGATGCAGATCATGGTCAACGCTGCTAAGGAGCAAAGCCGCGTGCTAAGCGATCCTGCGCCTGCGGTTAATCTGCTCGAATTCGCCGACAATGGCATCTTGCTGGAATTATCCGCATGGATAGATGATCCTGAAGTCTCTCAGGCGGTATTGCGCACTGATATCAATCTGGCGATCTGGCGGGAATTTCAGCGAGCAGGTGTTGAAATCCCGTTCCCCCAACGCGAAATTCACATCGTGGCTGCAAATGAGTGCGTCATTCCCGCGCAGAGGGGTAAGCAGGCAAGTCGCGAAGCGGCTGCTCGCAAAGCGGGAATCCAGCTGAATGAACAAACCGCTGCGTAGCGGGACTATCTTGTGGTTCCGTCAGTTGAGCCGCAGTTTGATAACGCTAATTTTAGCGTATGGCAAGTTTGACATGATTTCAGTATTGCGCTCCGGTTGACTGTTGCTTTCTTGTTGATT